>PHBS01000226.1 GCA_002841995.1 Chloroflexi bacterium HGW-Chloroflexi-8 | reverse complement strand
ATCTTTTTGGGGAATTTGGGTGAAGCAGGTTCAACGGATTTGACCGTGCCATCTTCGTTGTAACTGACATTGTAGAAGGCGGGCACGTAGATGCCGGGAATCGCCTGCAGTCGCTCAAGGGTTTGAATGCGGGACAATTTTTCAGCTTTTGCGGACTTAATGCAATCCAGCACGTCGTGAATGGCTTCTTCACCTTCGCCAATGACAAAGGCGTCAATGAAGGCTGACATGGGTTCGGGGTTGAAGGCGGCGTGACCGCCAGCGATGATGATGGGGTGGCTGTCGTTGCGGTCCGCAGAACGGATGGGCAGGCCGGCCAGATCAAGCGCATTGAGCACGTTGGTGTAAAGGGTCTCATAAGGCAGGGTGAAACCAATCACGTCAAATTCAGCCAGCGGCGTGCAGGATTCCAAAGCGTAAAGCGGAAGCTTGTTTTCACGCATGGCTTCTTCCATGTCGAGCCAGGGAACGTAGGCACGTTCGCATAAGGTGTCAGGACGTTTGTTGATGGTTTCATAAAGGATCGAAATCCCCAGATTGGGCACACCGATATCGTAAATATCCGGAAAGACCAGCGCCATGCGCAGACCGATCTCGTCCCAGTTTTTGACCACGTGATTAAACTCCCCGCCGAAGTAGCGTCCGGGTTTGACGACGGTGGGAAGGATGACTTTTAGTTTCTTTTTGATCTCTATTCGATTCAACACCAGTAAATCTCCTTTAGGTTGGCTACGGGAGTGAATTGTAATTGATTAAGGGGAATGAGAGTAGAGAATAGAGAATTGAGAATGGTGAACCTTAATTCGTGATTCGTGAAAAGTGAACTGTGAATCGTAATTCGTGAAATGTGATTATCTCCGAGTTTCTTTAAAAATATTCGTTTTTGTTTTGAGAAAAATTCGGAAACAAAAAAAACGAATCGAATTTGAAATTGTTGTTGTTGATTTACAACTGTCTTTGTTTTTTGTTTTGATTTGATTTCAGGTACGAAGGTGTAAGAAGATATTCTGGATTTGTTAAGATTGGTGTTTTCATGCGTCACCCTGGTTTCACGAAAAGAGAATGAAATAGAATAAATATTCTATTATAATTGTAAAATCTGTCAAGGGCTTTACGAGGGAAAAAAAGGGCCACTTTGTTGGCACACAGTCAGCGTGGATTCTGACCTCATCCCCAGCTCTTATCCATTTCATCCTCGTTCGAGAAATCAACTCGCCCTCAAAATTACGTGGGACAGGTCGGGCAACACACTTGCAAAGGCAGCACACTTTCAAAGGCAGCATGTGCCAGGGTGTGCCAGGGTGTGCCTGCAAGAACGAGGGAGAATGGGCCTTTTTAGGGATAAATATTTTTATCTAATCTCGATATGGAATTCTTCGACCTGAACTTCGGGGAAGTGAGTTTCAATAAAATCAACCACCTTGTTGAGAACGCGGCTATTATGGTCTGCATCGGTGGAGAGGATGGCGCAGCCGAGCCAGGCGGACTGCCAGACATCCTGCAGGCCGATCTCGGCGGCGGAGAGGTTAAATTCCTTGTGCAAACGGGTGAGAATCGGCGAAAGCCGCGAGCGTTTCTGCTTCAACGATCCGCATCCTGGGAGGGTTAGTTTGAAAGAAAGAAGAGTGACTGAACTTTGATCCAATTGATGGTTTACGTTTGGCATAATATTTTTCCGATTTTGAGCGATTAACCACAATAATGATAAACTCAATTTATTGGTTATGGAATAATTATGGATTACTTTAAAACGCTTGTTTTTCTCAATTCACTCATTGATTACAGCCACATTCCCAACCTGGACTTTTCGGCTGAAAAGTTTGATCTGCTGCGAATGCGCGACTTGCTGGAATTGATGGGCAATCCGCAATCTTCATTTCCGATCGTGCATATGGCGGGGACGAAGGGTAAGGGGTCCACGGCGGCGATGATGGCCAGTGTGCTGCAAGCGGCGGGGTATCGGGTGGGGCTTTTTACATCACCTTTTCTGTTTGATTTCTGCGAACAAATTCAGGTTGATCGTGTGTGGATTTCGAAGGATGAACTTTCAGATCAAGTGGATGTTCTCAAGCCTTTGATTGAAAAAGTGAAGGCTATTACCACTTTTGAAGCTACCACAGCGATAGCTTTTCAATATTTCAAGGACCGGCAAGTTGATATTGCCATAGTGGAAGCCGGTTTGGGTGGACGTACAGATGCGACCAATGTGGTTGATCCACTTATGTCGGTGATCACATCCATTTCTTATGACCACATGGGAGTGTTGGGCAGCACAATTGAGTCGATTTCGTCGCACAAGGCCGGGATCATCAAGCCGGGTAAGCCGGTGGTGGTGGCAAAACAGGTATACCCAGAAGCACTGAAAACCCTGCGAGATACTGCAGATAATATGGGCTCAGAATTAATTGAAGCCGAAAAACATGTGATCCTCAAACCCCTCAGCCATTCTTTGGATGGGCAAGACATTCAGGTCACATTCAAAAATCGAAACAGCAATGATTGGGACGGTCAATACAGGTTAAATCTGCTCGGGGCGCATCAAATGGATAATGCCAGCACAGCTTTGACTGCATTATCCAAATTAAGCGATTCAGAGTTTGAGATCAATCGAAACCATATAGAAGCTGGACTTAAAAACGTTAATTGGCCGTGCCGGTTTGAAGTGGTCAGCCGCGATCCGCTGGTGGTGCTGGACAGCGCCCACAATGTTGACAGCGCAGAAAAATTACTAACCGCAATGGCTGATTATTTGGATGGAAACAAGATTATTCTGATTTTTGGCTCTTCGGTTGATAAAGACATCACCGGCATGTTCAAAGTGCTACTTCCCAAGGTTCAGTTGGTGATTTTTTCAAAAAGCGAGCATCCGCGGGCCGCAGACCCCGCGATGCTGGTAAAATTAGTAAGAGACAACCCGGTGCCGTGCGAAGTTGCTGAAAACATCACCGAAGCCATTAAAAGTGCAAGAACACAAGCAGACGGTCAAACGGCCATTGTTGTGGCAGGCAGCATTTTTATTGCCGCA
>PHBS01000048.1 GCA_002841995.1 Chloroflexi bacterium HGW-Chloroflexi-8 | reverse complement strand
GAGAACCATCATAGCCAACATCTTCCAGGAATTTCACAAGGTAGAAAGCAGCTTTGATATCACGAGATCCGAAACGATAATCCTGATCATATCTGCCGGGGTATTGGTCGTTCAAATCAATATGGAAAAGTTTTCCAGCTTCCCAGGCTTGAGCCACACCATGCATAAAATTCAATCCAGCCATATGTTCATGGGCAACTTCCGGATTCACTCCAACCATTTCAGGGTGATCCAGTGTGGCAATAAAACCTAACATGTGGCCGGTCGTCGGATTGTAAATATCTCCCCGTGGCTCATTCGGTTTTGCCTCTAAGGCAAATTTTAGATCATAATGATTATCGAGGGCATATTCACATAAGAAGTTCATTGCCTCACGGTTTCGTTTGATCGCATCCACTGCGCTCTTACTCGAATCGGTCTCTGTTCCTTCACGACCACCCCAAAATACATAAATTTTCGCGCCAAATTCCACGCCTAAATCAATGGCACGCATTGTTTTTTGGAGCGCATACGCTCGTACTTTGGGATCATTGGCTGTAAATGCACCATCTTTGAAGATTGGATCCCCAAACAGGTTCGTGGTTGCCATCGGAACCTTTAACCCTGTATCCTGCAATGCCTTGCGAAAATCCTTTTTAATGCTAGCTTCTTCTGCTGGCGTTGCATCGATTGGAATAAAATCGTTGTCATGAAAATTGACACCGTAAGCACCGACTTCGCCGAGTAAATAGACCAACTCGGCTGGTGTTTTTGGGTTTCGAACCGGTCCACCAAATGGATCTCGACCAGTTGAACCGACGGTCCAGAGTCCAAAAGTAAATTTATGCTCAGGTTTTGGTGTAAAATCAGTCATTTTAATTCTCCTTAAAAGTTTTATTTTTTCATAATTCCAAAATACTTCGCTTGACCAATTGAGAGTCTTAATGAAGAAATCGATTGCCTTGCAACTGAATTTCTCTTCTAAGTACTTCTGTTAATAAACAAGTTTCACTATTTTCTCCATTTGTGTCGTCATTTTCCACAATAACAATATGAGCGTCTTTACTCATAATCACAGTGTGCCATGTATTCTTCTTGACGTTATAAATGTTTCCAATACTCATTATGACAGGTTGAAATTCTGAGATTAAAGAATCATCTCCACCAATTATAAGCATAGCCTTCCCAAATGTTAAAATAAAAACCTCATCTGTGCCAGTATGTCTTTCCATCGAATGGATATTTGCAATGTTCAATTCTTCCAGATAACGCAACACTGCCACACGCCACGAGCCATGCGTTACGAGTGATTGATATCCAAATCCTTCGTAATTCTTAATTTCAACCAATTCCGTTTTCATGGAACCTCCGATTCATTTGCTTAACCAGACTTCAACGGAATTGGAGTTTCCTAATTTGGTGAATGGAATCAGATTTCCCGTCAATTCTTTACCATTAAGAGTCATGCGACGAATATCTTTATCAGGTTGGGGATTGTTATGAATATTTATATCGATCCATTTTCCCCTAAAAAATCGTCTGACTGAAAAACCATCCCAATCAGAAGGTATTACAGGATCTATGATCAGCCCGTCAAATCCGGGTCGAATCCCGAGAATCCACTGTGTAATTGCGACATAATTCCAGGCTGCAGTTCCAGTTAACCAGGAATTTTTTGCTTCTCCCGGCTTAATTGCTTCTTTTCCTGCAATCATTTGTGCATACACATAGGGTTCGCACTTATGGATTTCACTGATTTCTTCCCGTTTAGAAGGATTAATGCGTAAATAATAATCAAATGCTTTGTCCCCATCGCCGATAAGCGTTTCAGCAATCATTATCCACGGATTCGTATGGCAAAAAACACTGCCATTTTCTTTGTAACCGGGTGGGTAGGAGGAAATCTCTCCCAAATGTAAATAGTATTGTTGGAAAGCCGGGTGAAGTAAAACAACCCCGTGTTCTGTTGCCAAACGTTCTTCAACTGTATCGAGCGCTTGTTTTGCCATTTCATTCTCAATGCCAATTCCCGCCATGATGCACATGCCCTGCGGCTCGATAAAAACCTGACCTTCGAGATTCTCGGAGGACCCGATTGGTTCTCCAAAATTGTCATAGGCTCTTCTAAACCATTGGCCATCCCAGCCGCTCGTTTTTACAGTTTCTTCCATCTTCAAACGAGATTTCTCGAATAATTCAGTATCTTCAATTTTGCCTGTTCGTTTGGAAATTTCTTCCAGCTCTTTGGAAGCCAGCACAAATAACCCGCCGATAAAAACACTTTCTGCAACTGTGCCATCTTTGCTGGTTGTCGTTTGGAAGGATTGGCCGGGCGTATCGGAAAAACAATTTAAATTAAGGCAGTCGTTCCAATCCGCACGTCCTATTAATGGCAGGCCATGTGGACCCAGACGATCGATTGTGTATTTTGCAGATCGATACAGATGCTCATACAGTGGTTTCTCTGAATTTGGTTTATTGTCAAATGGAACCAATTCCTCAAGAATTCCCCAATCACCGGTTTCTTTGATATATGCTGCGACAGATAAAATTAACCACAGGGGGTCGTCATTAAAATTACCACCAACATCATTGTTCCCCAGCTTCGTCATGGGTTGGTATTGGTGGTATGCTTCACCGTTTTCTAATTGCGTTGCAGCTAAATCCAGGATCCGTTCTCTTGCACGTTCTGGAATTAAGTGCATAAATCCCAATAAATCCTGGTTGGAATCACGAAAACCCATACCACGACCGATCCCAGATTCGAAATAAGATGCTGAGCGGGAAAAATTAAAAGTTACCATCATTTGGTAGGTATTCCAAATATTGACCATCCGATTGGTATGCAAACTGGGAGTAACCACCTGGAATTTCTCAAGCAGGTTTTGCCAGTAGGATTTTAATTTTCTAAATGCATCTTCAACTTCACTTGCCTGAAGATAGTGCGAGATGGTTGGCAGACATTTCTTTTTATTGATGGTTTGTTTATTCGGTGGATCGAATTTATCATCTACAGGGTTTTCCTGATATCCAAGTATAAAAATGATTTTCTTGGATTCGTGTGGTCGTAAACTTATACTTACATGGTGCGACCCAATGGGTTGCCAGCCAGTAGCGATGGATTGCTGTGATTCACCCGATTCCACAACCAAGGGTGATTCCCAGCCACGATATGGTCCAAAAAAATCTTCTCGTTGTGTATCAAAACCTGCCAAAGGTTCTGAACAAGCAAAAAAAGCGAAATGGTTACGTCGCTCACGATATTCTGTTTTATGATATATGACCTCGTTTACTACTTCGACTTCGCCGACGGAATAATTGCGTTGAAAATTATTGGCATCATCAACGGCATCCCATAGACAGAATTCGATTGCGGAGAATATGGATAAATTGGCGATTGTGTCCCGATTATTTCTGATGTCTAATTCCCATATTTCAAGATTTTCACCAATCGGAACAAAGTATTTGATTTCTGAATGGATATCCCGATATTGAGAAGTTATTTTTGTATATCCTAGTCCGTGCCGACATTCATAAAAATCCAAATTCGTCCGTGTAGGTTGCCAGGTCGGAGACCAAAAAGTGGGTTTGTCCGATTGGTTATCTCTGATATATATTCTTCTGCCCCCATCATCCAGGGGGGTGTTGTTATAACGGTATCGGGTCAGTCTTCGTAAACGTGCATCGCGGTAGAAAGAATAACCGCCACCAGTATTCGAAATAATCCCAAAATAATGTTCAGCGCCCAGATAATTGATCCAGGGTAAAGGTGTATCCGGCCTCTGAATTACATATTCGCAATTCTTATCATCAAAAAATCCAAACCGCATTTTTGTCCTTAAAATCTTCAATGTCAAAGAAAAGATCTGATTCGAAGGAGATCTTTACCTTCTTGTCATTAATCGGTCATAGAATTTGGTTTACTTCTACCTGCTAAGTGAGATTGACAATAAAGATGGGCTAAGTAAGTAGTTCTATTCCTTTACTGCACCCATTGAAATCCCATTTACGATATATCGTGAAAATAAGAAGTAAATAATAATAATCGGAACAACGGAAGCTGCCAAACCCAGATAGATTGCACCATATTCATGTCGGTAAACGTCTCCACGTAAGGTTTGAACGAGCATCGGCAATGTGTATTTGTCGCGTGATGTGATCAAAATGAAAGCATTGAAGAAGTTGTTCCAGGCGCCTACAAAAGCAAAAATACCCAATGTGAATGCTCCTGGAGCAGCGATCGGCATCATGATTTGATGGAATATTCCCAGTTCACTACATCCATCAATTCTACCTGCATCAATCAAATCCTGAATCATGATCGATTCCAAGTATTGTTTACAGAAGAAAACAGATGTGGCAGAAGCTATACTTGGTAAAATCAATGCTGCATAAGAATCATCCAGCCCGATTTTCACCATGTATTGATAAAATCCGATGATCGAAAGTTGCATGGGGATCATAACCAGGATCAGAATGAAGCTATATAGAAATTTCTTTCCTTTAAAATTGTAAGCAACGATGCCGTATGCAGTTAACATGGAGAAATAAACTGTAACAATCGTAGTCAGGATGGCGATCGAAAAACTATTCAGAAAGCCACGGGGAAGATCTAAACCCTTACTTAGTAGAACTTTGTAATTGGTAATGGTATAGACGCTGGGCATCATACTGATACCTTGTTGTATCTCTATTGTGGAGCGGGTCGCATTAACAATCAATAACCAAACTGGAATGATTGTCAATAGCAATAAGATCACCAAAATGAGATAGACAAAGAAGCGTGTAATATTGGTTGCGAGTGTGTAGTTTTTTATCATCTTGATGCCTCCTTAATTCCCTTTTGCCATTTTTTCGTCGGATTTTTCGCGTAATAAATAAAAAATCAACAAAGAAACGAAAGAAGTCATGATGAACACAACTACGCCTACAGAAGAAGCTGCACCAATATGCCCCTGGCTGCTTCTAAATTTCATATACATTAATATATTATTGGTGAGGATGGAATTTGCCGGACTTCCTCGTCCATCTGTCAATAACATGGGAATGTCGAACATCTGCATACCACCAACCAGTGATGTGACGAGTACATAAACCAGCACGGGTTTAATTAATGGAGCAGTGATATATCGGAACATTTTCCAGGTATTGGCACCATCCATTACAGCCGCTTCATATAGTGAAAGCGAAATGGATGTCATGCCTGCCATGATCAGAATTGTAGTTTGCCCAAACCACATCCACCATTGGATAAACACTACCAAACCTCGCATTACTGAAGGACTGCGAATAAAGTCAACTGCTTCGGGTATATACCCACCTCTTACGAGGAACTGGTTGACCGGTCCATAAAAGGAAAACAGACTAAAAAATAAAGCTGCAATCGCTGCTGGCATCAGTAAATTTGGTAAATAGAAAAGCATTCGCCAAATTCCACCGCCTTTAATCTTTAATCGGTTACTTGTAAACCAAACAGAAAGGAGTAGAGCGATTCCAATTTGGGGGATAAAATTCATTATCCACAATGTCCATGTGTTTTTTATGGCTGTAAGAAATGTTTTATCTGCAAATAATCGTTCAAAATTCTTGAATGCAATAAAGTTGGAATCAGCCTTCATTAAGGTGGTATCAGTGAAGCTAAGGGCAATCGTGTTATAAACTGGATATAAACCAAAGACTAAAAAACCGATCACAAAGGGTGCAATAAACCAATATCCAGTATTGTTATGATTTATTTTTGATCGTACCATCTCTTCTCCCTTTTTTAATGAGTCAGTGTACTTAATATATACACTGACTCATTATTTTTTGCTATTTTAATCTTTAGGGAATATCAAGATCCGGGAATTCATTGCGGACAGCATCTTTCCAAAGCTGCCACATCTCATCTAAAGTGACGGTACCTTCAAGATAAGAATTTAGAGGATCATTCAAAGCACGTTGAATAGCGTCGTCAGAACCTTGCATTAAGCGTGCATTGACGGATGGTGCTGCAGCAGCGAATCCACCGTATGAGTTCTGTCCACCAAGGAATGCGCTCATTTCTGAGTTATCGAAGGAAGGAAGAATTTTTTCGACAACAACCTGGCTACCAACGAAATCGCCAGCTGCCTGGTATTGACTATCTGGTACATTGGGATCAATAGCTTTCAAATATTCATTGGTGTATACGCCAGTTGCCCAATTGGTTAGGTTTTCTTCATCAAGTGTGCAGAAGCGTACGAATTCTTTTGCCAAATCCATTTTGGAAGTTTCTTTCATTACACCTAACCAGGTGCCACCCCATTGATAAGGTAGTGGTCCGGCGATTACGCCCCAATCACCAACTGTGGTGGTGGATTTGTCAGCCGATGTTGCGTTTGGAGCTAAAACGTAGGGAAGACCCCAGGTTGGGAGGAAGTACGAGAAGATTTTCTTCGGGTTACCTTCGGCATCAACCAGGCTGTCATTCATTCCAGCGAACCAACCCTCTTGCCATTGCGTTGCTTTGGCTTCGTAACCATTGTCACGGAATGCTTTGGCGGTTTCGATTAGTTTGTCAACCATTGGATCAACAGTCAGTGTATTATCAACAACCCATGGTTGTTCGCGGTTGGCATAGAACAGATTCATGAAATCGCCATTGGAGGCAACCATGTAGGTGTTTCCACCGGATTTTTCTTTTACAACAGCGGCAGCTTGGGTATATTTATCCATGTCACCAAGGATTTTCTGAATTTCTACCGGGTCATCAGTTCCAAAATATTCTTTTGCCAGACTGCGGCGATAGAATAAGGCACCGGGAGTAGCCTGATATGCATATGCTTTGGTAATTCCATCATAGGTACCAACTTCATATACAAATGGATACATTTTTAGTTCTTTAGCATACGGCATCAAATCACTCAAGTCAGCCAGGAAATCACTTTCCACATAACTCTTTACAAATGCGGCTTCAAGAGCAACAACATCCGGGACTGCATCGGTACCAAGGGTAGCCATCAATTTGGTCTGATACTCTCCATTGGTCATTGGGATCATGGTATAAACGACGTCGACATCTGGATGGGTTTTTTCAAATGCCACAGCCATGGTCAAAATTTCATTGGTGAATGACCAGACGTTTAAGACCGTTTTACCGGCAGCGGGTTCTACAGCAGCAGGTACTTCGGTAGCAGCAGCTGGTTCTTCAACCGCGGGTACTTCGGTCGCCGGTGCTTGAGCAACCGGGCCTTCTGTGGGAGTGGCTGGAGTTGTGCATGCAGTTAAAATCATGCTAAGTACAATCAAAACGGAAAAAATCATTGACAAGCGTTTCATTTCTTTCTATCTCCTATATAAATAGTTTCTAAGGTTGATACAAAACACAATACACAATGTTTACTAATGAACTTCACCTCCTTTTTTTGTGTCTTAAAATGAGAGCGATACCACTCTTTATAAAATAAATCACTTTTTCACCATATTAGATCAGGCTAGCTTTCTTCGATTTGCTCCGCAAGTGTCTCGAATGATCAGTTCTGTATCCATAATGATATGACGCGGTTGACTAATGCCATTTTCAATTAAGTCGATCAACGTTTCTACGACAATGATTCCGGATTGAACAACAGGCTGTCGAACAGTCGTCAATTGAATATTGGAAAGCGAAGACATAGGTAGATCATCGAAACCGATCACGGCAACATCATCTGGGATGCGTAGTTTGGTTTCGTTTATCGCTCGCATCGCACCGATTGCCATTACATCCGAAGCGGCAAAAACCGCATCTGGTTTATAAGAAAGGATTTTTTGCATACCATAATAGCCACTTGCTTCGGTAAAATCTCCTTCAACCACCAGATTTTCATCATAAGGGAGGTTTCTTTCCGTAATAGCTTTTCGATAACCCTCAAGGCGATCAATACCGACTGTGCTATTATTGGGTCCGGTTATCGTCGCAATTCGCTTGCGGCCTAATCGAACGAGATGGCTGACAGCATTGAAAGAAGAATTGATATTATCAATATCAACATAAGTGACATTGTCTGCGCGGAAAGGTCGACCGATCACGACCATAGGTATTTTCAGATCAATCATTGTACCAATGACTTGCTGGTCTCCATGATGGCCGGATTGGACTAAAACACCATCCAGAAAACCTTTACGCGAAATCCTGGGATACATTTTGTCTTCATCTTCTTTATTTCCGACCAGAAAAAAAGACAAAGTGTAATTGTTTTGATTGCAGGCTTGGGCAATTCCTTTTGTAAGGTTTGGATAATAGGGATCGGTGAAGAAAAAACTAACACTTAAGGGTAAAACCAGACCAATCATCCAGGATCGCTGTGATGCTAATGTTCGTGCGGCTGCATTTGGATGGAAATTAGTGGTCTGAATGACATTTAATACCCGTTCGCGAACCTTATTGCTCACGTTGGATTGGTTGTTGACCACTCGGGATACAGTTGAGCGTGAAACTCCCGCTTTTTCAGCAATATCCTCTAACGTTAGATTACTCAAAGGTTGCTCCTGAGATTGGTAGCGCTCTTAGAAAAAAAATCGGGATTTTGAGGTAAAACCGGTATAAAAAGTGAATATTTGACCATATATTACGGAAAATTAGGAGCGCTCCCAGAAATAGTATACCTGTTATTTTTGTGAGAGTCAACTATCCAAAAAAATTGTAAAGTGGAAAGGAAAAAATATGACAACCACAAGCAGTTTTGCAAATATTCCTAGGGAAAAGTGCCCGGAGGATTGCTCGGATACAGTCTGATGTCAATGTACCAATCCAATCTTTCCTGGAAATCTGATTCCATCATCCAATCGTATTATTAATTACGCTGTCGCTCTTTTTAAAGTGAAATATGATTGGGACTTTCGTTACGACAAGATTTGACGCGAAATGGACTATTTCATTGCGCAACTCTTTACATTCAACCTACCAGACGGATTGGGATTTACCACTGTTGAGCGGATAAAGTGTCCGGTCTGGTAATTTCCCGGAAAAATGAACTCCTCGATTTCTTCAAATCAACCTGTAAATGTTATATACAAAATTTACCAATTTTTCCCGGTCTGAAGACTTTTGTTTTTGTTTACTTTTCTCCTGACAGGCATTTAAAAACTCTTTTCTGAATATTTTGTTGTTAATCTTGTTGTAAGGGATTTGTTGTGTGCTGACACAGATAAATTGTTCCGAAAAATAAAGTAGAAATGTCATCTTGACAAATCCACTTACCAAGATTAAGATGGTGCCATGTTCAATCAAAATTCATTTTCACAGGTCTCAAAGAACCTATGGTTGATGCCCCAGCGGTGGAGTTTGTCATCCTCGCTGGCGCTTATGGATGAATAACCAGCGAATTGACAGGTCCATCGCTCTTATCTTGATGTGAAAGATTGCGGGTGGGCTTGTTCAAAACAACAAGAAATTTAATCGCCACCTGCTATCCGGTTGGCGATTTTTGATTAATTTATTCATCACATAACATATTTGGAGAAAAAATGAACTTCGAATCACATTTTCAACATTCAAACAATAAAATAAAATTAATAATTGTCCTGGCGACAATACTCCTGTTGAGCCTTGTTTTGACTGCTTGCAGTACAAATAACCCTACTGTAGTGCCTGAAACGGATTCAAAATCTCAAGACGGGCAGTTGATCAAATTAAAAATTGGAGTTTCACCAGTTCCTCATGGTGACATTATTAAATTCATTCAGGAGAATTTGGCACCACAAGCTGGTCTCAATTTAGAAATTGTTGAATTTACAGATTATGTCCAGCCCAATCTGGTATTATCCGAGGGCACCATTGATGCAAATTTCTTTCAGCATGTACCATATCTGGAAGATTTCAATAAAGAACATAATTTAAATCTTGTCTCAGCTGCAGCAGTTCACATCGAACCGCTTGGAATTTATTCTAAATCCATTAAGTCTTTGGATGAAATTAGTGATGGGGCTGTTGTTGGCATTCCCAACGATGCTACAAATGCAGGAAGGGCTTTAAATCTTCTGGCTTTGAATCAACTCCTGACGCTAAAAGAGGGTGTTGGCTTTAGTGCTACAGTGAATGATATTATTTCTAATCCCAAAAATTTGAAAATCACAGAATTGGAAGCAGCTCAGCTTGTTCGTTCTTTAGATGACACCACTATTTCTGTCATCAATGGAAATTATGCACTCGAAGGAAATCTGAATCCATCACAAGACGCACTCGCACTGGAATCTGGTGAGAACAACCCTTATGCAAATATTCTAGCAGTGAATTCTGGTCATGAAAATGATGAAGGAATCAAGATCCTGGTCAGGCTGCTGACATCACCGGAGGTAAAGGCCTTCATTGAAAAAAAATACAGCGGTTCTGTGATTCCTGCTTTCTAATAAAAGTAGGTTTGGACCAACGACCTAAATCTAACAAACGGTCTTTATCCGAAGTCTAGTTACACCTCTCCGGATAAAGATCGATTTATAGGGAACGGTATGATTGAAATATCTCATCTAAGTAAAGTCTATCGTCAAGGCGAAAATGAGTTGGCTGCTCTAAACGATGTGTCACTCACCATTCCATCCGGCGAAATCTTTGGCGTGGTTGGCGTGAGTGGGGCAGGGAAAAGCACATTAATACGATGCGTTAATCTTCTGGAAAAACCAACTTCCGGATCTGTTCGGGTTGATGGTATAGAAATGACCGGATTAAAATTCCATGAATTACGGGAAGCCAGAAAAAAGATTGGTATGATCTTTCAGCACTTTAATCTACTCAGTACACGCACAGTTTCTGGAAATATTGCTTTTCCATTAGAAATTGATGGCATATCAAAGAAAGATCGTCAGGAAAAGGTACAAGAGTTGCTTTCTTTGGTCGGTTTGAGTGATAAAGCTGATGCTTTCCCGGCACAACTTTCCGGTGGTCAAAAGCAGCGAGTGGGGATTGCTCGCGCTCTGGCAAATAATCCCAGGTTACTGCTTTCCGATGAAGCCACATCGGCTCTGGACCAACAAAATACCTCCTCAATTTTGAGTCTGCTAAGAGACCTCAATCAACGTCTGGGATTAACCATTCTGTTAATTACTCACGAAATGGAAGTGGTTAAGCAAATTTGTGATCGAGTGGCTGTATTAAAGGAAGGGCGTGTTCTGGAAACGGGAAAGGTGCAACAACTGATCTCAAATCCGAAAAGTCACATCTCGCAAGCATTTTTTCCGCCGTTTGAGAAAATCCTACCAAATCCGAGCACGCTTCAGACAGCCATTACATTTATCGGTCCAATAGCTGACCAACCCGTTCTCTCCAGTTTAGCGAAGAAATTTGATCTTGAAGCGAATATCATTGGTGGAAGTATCCAATCGATTAGCGGAAGCAGGATTGGTCGATTGCATGTGGTTTTGGGGGGACAACGGACGAATGAGGCTCTGAATTATCTGCGTGGCCTTGGATTGTTAGTGGAGGTGTATTAATGGATTGGAATCTCTGGCTGCCAAATTTATGGAAAGCAACTGTGGAAACGCTTTACATGGTAGGAATTTCAACGATTTTTACCATCATTCTGGGTTTGCCCCTCGGAATTTTGTTGGTGGTTACTGACAGAAAAGGGCTATTACCCCTCCCGCTATTGAATACAATCGTAGGAGCGATTGTGAATATTGGACGCTCTCTACCTTTTATCATTCTATTGGTGGTTGTAATCCCTTTCACCCGACTGGTTGTGGGGACCACAATTGGTTCCACTGCAGCGATTGTTCCGCTTGCTTTGGCTGCAATTCCTTTTTTTGCGCGTGTCGCAGAATCCGGATTGCGTGAGGTCGATAAGGGATTGGTCGAAGCTGCTCAGGCGATGGGTTGCACGAATCGTCAAATTATCTCCAAAGTTCTGCTTCCCGAATCGATGCCATCTCTCATTTTGGGTGTCGCATTGACCATTATCAGTCTGATAAGTTACTCTGCCATGGCTGGAGCAATTGGTGGCGGTGGGCTGGGTGACCTGGCAATTCGATATGGTTACCAGCGTTTTGAGACCGAAGTGATGATTATTACAGTGATTCTGCTGATAATTTTGGTACAGGGAATTCAAATTTTGGGAAATAAACTGGCTCAGAAAGTCTCAAAGAAATAAACAAAAAAGTTATTGTGATGTCAAAATCCCCAACCTAATAAATTGGGGTAAACACAAAACCTACAATCGATGATTTTCTTTACTTAATTGTTTTATGCTTGGTTATTTCACCGATAAATAGCGCAAGTTATTTTTTGAATCACTGGACTCATATCGATCAGGGTCGAAAACCATTACGGGTGATTCGTTTCCCTTAAGAATATACAGTACAACCCAACCCTCAAGCTCTGCTCCAGGTAATAAATTTCCCTCGATCCAATCCTTGTTATTGGGTGTGTAAATCATATCGCCTTCCAACATATATCCATTTTCGTCGAGTCCGTAGAATCGATCATAACCAATCCAAACAGGTTTATCAATTGTATTGATGTAACGAAGCTTTAGTTCAACCAACAAATATTCCATTCCATCACCTGGCGGTGCATAATAGATGTTATCTGTTTTTAGGGCAGCATTCGCCTCTGCGCCAGTCAGGGAATTCAAAACAGTAATTTCCCAATCCTGTGTGATGACTAATTGCCCGGCTGGAGCTGGTTGATCCAGATTTATACCAAGTTCATTCGGATTTAGATTTGCCAGTTCTTCCGATAATTGGATGGATCCATTTTTCTCGAGTTCAAAAAAACGGGTTGTCCGAAATTCATCATCCCAAATATCTAAAACAAGCATGATGTTATGTTCATCCTTTGGAATAACAGCATCAACCCACCCCTCAACGATTTCGGCGGAAAACATGTCTTCAAATAAAAATTCGGGTTGCGGCCACCCATCCATGCTATCGTTATAGGCTAAACCCTTGTCCCCACTCATGTGTAGTTCGGATATACCCAAATCATGAGCATAATTATCCATCGAAGTACATCGAACAGAAACTTTGGCAAGCGCATATTCCCAATTTGCATCTAAGGTTACGTCTTGTGAATTGCTGAAATCGACGATTTTTCTAGCCTCTTCACCTCGTAAAAATTCAAGCACTTTAATTTGCCAACCAGGTACAGATATCTGGGTCCCGATCGGTATAGGATTTTTCCGGTTTAGTCCTGGTTCATTTGTTGCGGATGTAATAATTTGATTTAAAGCATTTGGTAGATTTTCGGCTATGGAGGGAGTATCGGACTTTGGTTTCACTAAATTGCAGGAAAGAGATACAAGCAAGAGAATGCTGATAATCAGCCAGACCTTAGGACGACTTGGGAGAATCATACTGACTCCTTGCCAAACAGGAACAGATTTTTTATCTCATTTGAGTATATAACAAATCAAGTATGATCTTCAATCAGGCTCTAGGTAAATTTCGAAAACAACCAAAAATAAAAATCAACGACAATTCTTTTGCTTTTTTCAATCATAAATTGGTTTTTAATGAGAAATAAACGATGGTCCATTTCATCAAACCAGTAGATTTTTCTGTTTTCATGAGTGGTACTTTCACATTATTCTGGATTGGTTATAATGAAATTAATCAGAGTCATTCAACAAAAATGTTCGGTTCCTAAAGCAAAGGAGCGGCATGTGTTATTGAAAAAATTAAAAAAATCAATCTTTGTAAATAATCGAAAAGTTGCACTTATTTTGTCATTTGTAATTTTTGTGGGTTGCGCATGTAATTTGATGGATCATGTTAGGGCTCCTGATGTCATTTCTACCAATGAAAATCAAGGTAGTGGGAGACCAACGCTAAATATTATTAAGCCGAATGTAATTGCCACTGACCCAAAGCCGAAAGAATCCGTGATTGAACCTTCCAAAACACCTTCTGAAAATCAGTCACCTGTCAACGAAACATCGCAACCTGCTGCGAGTGAAATCAAAGTAATTGGCGGTTGGTATGGTCCGGCCTGTGATGAGGCAGAAGGAACGTATTATTATCGCTGGTCAGTCGATTTAATGGAAAACGCTGCCACGGGTGGATTTATTGGGGTGGCAAAATTCCATGATTGTCCAGGTGGTGGTCGTGTAAGTTATTATCTGACGGGTGATCCCCAGACTGGAAATGTGATAAATCTAAAAGGGAATAAGACAGATAGTGGTGGGGGGACCCTATTTGGTTCAGCCGCTCTGACGATCGATTTCACATTTGATCTTACAAACGGGAATATAACACCAAACCTTGCACCTTAGGTTAGGTGTTATATTCTCTGTAAAAACAAACGGGCTAATCCTGAACGACGGTTAGCCTTTTTTCTTCCACAGCTTTGATTAATACCGTAAATGCATCAGCAAAAGCCTTAACACCTTCTACTTCTAGCGTAGTTGTCACATCTTTCATCGTAATGCCAACCGCTTGCAAATCTTGAAACAATTTTTTTGCATCTGGGAGGTTATCTCCAATAGTCGCCCGTACTTTGCCATGATCCAGAAATGCGACCAGGGTTTGAGGAGGAACGGTATTCACAGTATTCGCACCAATCAGTTCTTCTACATACATAACATCGCGATAGGCAGGGTTTTTTGTGCTGGTGGAAGCCCATAAGGGACGTTGCTCCTGTGCACCTTTTGCCTTAAGCTTCAAAAATCGCTCGCTTTGGAATACCTTAAGATAATCCATATAAGCCAGGCGTGCATTTGCAATCGCTGCTTTTCCAGCCAGGGAATTTTCTTTTTCCGCAGTTAGAATGCCGGTATCGACCAGTTTTTTCAAACGCAGGTCAATATTGGTGTCCACTCTGGAAACGAAGAAAGATGCCACCGATGCAATTGATTGGATGGCCAAGTCAGCATTTACGCGTTTTTCCAATCCTTTGATATATGCTTCCATAACTTCACCATAACGTTCCAGTGAAAAAATCAATGTTATGTTTACATTAATCCCGGCAGCTATCGCTTCTGTGATAGCTGGAATACCTGCTTTTGTGGCTGGGATTTTTATCATTAAATTTGGGCGCGCAACGCGTTTCCATAGCAGTTTCGCTTCCGCCAGCGTGTGTTCGGTGTCATTGGCTAAGTAAGGATTAACTTCCAGGCTTACAAAGCCATCTCCTCCATTCGTCTGTTTGTAAAGTGGAGAAAAAAAATCAGCAGCTTCTCGAATATCTTCGATAGCTAATTGGTAAAATATTTCTTCAGCACTTAATCCTGACTTGGCTAATGGAACCAATGAGTTATCATAATCAGCTGTTTTTGTAATCGCATTCATAAAAATGGAAGGATTGGATGTGACTCCCCTTATTTCACCGCGTTCAATCATGCCGGCAAATTCGCCATTTTTCAATATATTGCGTTGAATATTGTCATACCAGATCGATTGACCCAATTCCAACAGTTTTGAGGTGGTATTCATTTATCTCTCCTGTTTGATCAAATCCTGAACTATTTTAATAACGTGTTCTTCGGAAAAGCCAAGATTCTTAAATATGGTCCCGGCCGGAGCAGACGCACCATAACGATCCAAACCTAAGACAAATCCTTTATCTCCTACCCAACGGTGCCAACCCTGCGAAATACCTGCCTCAACAGAGACACGCAAGCTAACATTGGGAAGGAGGACTGAGTCTTGGTAAGCCTGAGATTGTGCTTCAAACAATTCCCAGCTCGGGAATGATACCAATCTTACATTAATTGCCTGATCCGCCAGACGTTTTCCGGCTGAAACGATCAGACTGACTTCTGAACCACTTGCCATTAGAATGACGTTTGGTTTACCCTTTCCTAAATCAGCCAGAACGTAAGCTCCTTTTCGTACTCCTTCAGCAGCTGAAAATACATTCCGGTCCAATGTTGGGAGGGCTTGTCGCGTGAACACCAGGGCAGTTGGCTTGTGACGGTTTTCAATGGCAATCTTCCAGGATTCAACGACTTCATTGGCGTCTGCTGGTCGGATTGTGACGAGGTTAGGAATGGCTCTTAAAGCTGCCATGTGCTCAACTGGCTGGTGAGTCGGTCCATCTTCCCCGACACCAATACTGTCATGAGTGAAAACCCATATAGAACCCAAATGTGAAAGCGCAGAAAGACGTATTGCCGGTCGCATGTAATCCGAAAAGACCATAAATGTGGCACCATAAGGAATCACACCACCATGATAGCTCATTCCATTTACGATGGATCCCATGCCGTGTTCGCGAACTCCAAAATGGATATTACGACCTTCCGCAGTTTCAGATGCAAAAGCAGGAAGGTCAGTCAACCAGGTATTCGTCGAAGGAGCCAGGTCCGCTGACCCACCTATGATTTCCGGTATTTTAATTGCGAGGGCATTCAGCACTTTCCCGGAAGAAGAGCGCGTAGCTAAGCCTTTTTCATCAGCTGCAAAAACCGGTAGTCCTAATTGCCAATTTTCGGGAAGTTTTCCTTCCAGTCTGCGAGATAATTCTGCTGCCAATTCAGGGTATTCCATCTGATAGGCAGACATTTTTTTCTTCCATTCAACTTCCAGTTTTTCCCCTTTTTCGATTGCCTGACGATAAAAACTAAGGACTTTCTCTGGAATAAAGAATTTCGGTTCCAACGGCCAGCCAAGATTTTCCTTGGCACCATTCAATTCCACTTCACCGGGTGGTTCACCATGTGCTTTGGCAGTCCCTGCTCGAGTTGGGAGTCCGTAACCAATGATGGTTTTAACCATAATCAGGGAAGGGCGTGGATCGGCTTTGGCAGCCAAAATTGCCTGGTCGATCGCTTCAATATCCAGTGCATTATCGACGTGCTGGACATGCCAATCATAAGCCTCAAACCGTTTCCCACGATCTTCTGTAAAAGCCAGGTCGGTAGATCCTTCTATTGAGATTTTATTGTCATCGTACAGGTAGATCAGTTTACCCAATTTCAAATGCCCTGCCAAAGAAGCTGCTTCCGAAGAAACGCCTTCCATTAAATCGCCATCCGTAACAATCGCATAAATGTAGTGGTCAATCATTTCTTTTCCGGGGCGGTTGAAAACTTTTGCGAGATGAGCCTCGGCAATAGCCATGCCCACTCCATTTGCAAAGCCTTGACCTAATGGTCCGGTCGTTGTTTCCACGCCTGGTGTCAATCCGTATTCCGGGTGACCAGGGGTAATACTGCCCCATTGCCGGAATTGTTGTAGATCTTCCATGGAAACGTCATAACCTGTTAAGTGTAATAAGGAGTAAAGCAACATGGAACCATGACCTCCGGAAAGGACAAAGCGGTCTCTGTTTGGCCATGTAGGATTTTTTGGATTATGACGTAAATGTCGGGTCCAAATCGTATAAGCCAGTGTAGCTGCGCCCATTGGCAGTCCTGGATGGCCTGAATTCGCTTTTTGCACGCCATCAGCAGACAGGAAACGAAGGGTATTGACCGACAGATCCTGGAGTTCATTTTTTTCTTGCATAGCATCCTCGCATGATTATTTTCTTTTCATTTTAACCCATTCTTAAGAAAGAATTGACTCGACTACCCTTCCCAATGCGTATGAAAGACACCTGGTTTATCAATGCGCCGGTATGTGTGTGCACCAAAATAGTCTCTTTGCGCCTGTGTTAGATTCGCTGGTAAGGTTGCAGATCGGTAAGCATCAAAATAAGCAAGTGATGCACCGGTAGCAAGCATTGGGATTCCTAAACCGATAGCAGTTTGGAGAACTTCGCGCCAGGCTTTTTGGCGGGTGATGACAGCTTCTGTAAATACTGGATCCAGCAGAAGGTTGGGTAACGCAGGATTGCCAACAAAAGCCTTCGTGATATCCTTTAATAAAGTGGCACGTATAATACAGCCAGCCCGCCAAACGCCAACAACCTGGGCAAGATTGATTTCCCAGTTATATTCCTTTGAAGCAGCTGCAAGAAGACTTAAGCCTTGTGCATAAGAAATAATCTTGCTGGTGTAAAGGGCATCTTGAGCAGAGGAAATTAATCTTTGGACATTGCCATCAAATTTCGTTGCACTTCCTAATTTTGCTGAAGCATTTACCCGTTCTGTTTTCAATGCAGAAATCATTCGACTTTCGACGGCAGAATTTATGGTCGGAATTGCGATCCCTAGATCAAAAGAATTTTGTGAAGCCCATTTTCCGGTTCCTTTTTGAGCTGCTTCATCCAGAATCATATCTACCAGAGATTGATCGTTTTCGTCATCTTTCCGGGCTAGAATATTGGCTGTGATTTCAATTAAATAGGATTTAAGTTCACGCGTATTCCATTCTGCAAAAATATTGGAAAGCTCCAGGTTGGAAAGTCCGACACCCCGGTGCAGTAGATCGTAAATTTCTGCAATCAATTGCATATCACCATACTCAATACCGTTGTGCACCATCTTTACATAATGACCGGCACCACCAGATCCCATCCATGCTACACACGCTTCTCCATCTTCCGTTTTAGCAGAAATCGCTTCAAACATTGTTTTTACTTTTGGCCATGCGCTCTTTGTACCGCCTGGCATCATACTCGGTCCCCATAGAGCTCCGCTTTCCCCACCGGATACACCCGTTCCAATGAACTCAAAACCAGCTTGTTCCAATTCTTTGGTTCTGCGTTCAGTATCCTGAAAATAGGAATTCCCTCCGTCGATGATCAAGTCACCTTCCTGCAGAAAGGGTATCAGTGATTGAATTGCACTATCGACGGGTGCACCAGCAGGCACCATCAAAAAGATGATTCGGGGTAATTTTAAGGAATGTGTCAGTACTTCGATGGAATTTGTGGTTTGAATAGGAAAACCTTCAGGCAGGTTTGGAGCAATGTCGAACCCGAGCGGTTCAAAACCATTTCGGGAAAAGTTTTGTGCCAGACTTCGTCCCATCACACCCAACCCAAGAATTCCGAGAGAATATTTTTTTTCCATCATTAACTCCACTTTTTCAGTTTAAAAATTGAACAAATTCTAACTTAATAAACAAGGACCACTTATTGGATAAATGGTTTGACACGGTACAGGATTTCTCCCGCTTTGGGTACAAATAAGACTCTCTCTTCTTCCCGGCCTTTCCATGCATCCAGATCAATTTTACTTGGGTCCAAATACTTGAGATTGAGTTGCTTACACTCTTCAGCGGATATCTTGCTGGCTAGAAAAAGGTCTACATTCGCCTTTTCTACACCTTCATGCATGACTCCCGATCCACGTAAATGCGTGCTGTGAGCCAGCACACCCAGCGGAATATGCTTGAATTGCTCCCAGTGTTCCAGGAAGTAAGGCAGTGTGTGGTAGCCGATTTCGAAAATGTACTTGCCGTGTACATGACTGACCGTTTCCAGGTGGGGTGCATAAATCACCACTTCACCCCCAATCATCACGGCTGGTTCTAGTTTGTACATCGCTTTTGCAGCTGTCCATAATTCATCATACATAGCTGGCGCACAGGAAAGCACTTTTCGGAAAGGTTCGTCTTCCCAAATAATATGCCGTTCAGAGGATAAATCTGCAGCTCTACTCCAGGCTTCAAACATATCCCCAATCACAATCCCAGCCAGATCATGGCCATCCACAACCAGTGCCGCTAATGTGACAGGTGTTTTTAACCGTTGGACCGCAGCATGAATCATTTTCCGGGCAGGGGTATTTTTGATTCCAATCGTTCCAACCACACCTGATAAAGCACCTAACCAGTGAGTTGCGTTGATCATATCGGGTCCGGAGATTCCGGGAAATAAATATTTTGCCCCTCCGGAAAAACCGACTACCTCGTGTGGGAAAGTGGGTCCAAGGATCAGCAAATGATCATAATCTAATACAGACTTATTAATTCGAATATCAAAGCTATCTGGTAGAGAGGGGTGCCATGCTAAACCCGCAATATCCCGTACTTCATCCTGGCCCATGAGTCCCAGTGAGGACAACATTCCAGGATCGTCCCAGACATGATTGAACAGGCCGATATTTCTATAGGTTGTTTTTCGCTCCTCAGCTGTTACACCAACCAGCTGGTACAAATGCTCTTCAGAAAGTGGGGGATGGGTACCCAGCGCTACCATAAAATCCAGTTGTTTTACATCTGCCAGAATTTTCACCAGCATCCGGAAAAGCTCAGCCATCGGTAAGGAACGAGTATGATCGGGAATGAGAACCAGAACCTTCTGACCGGTATAATTTTTTCCTAAACCTTGATTCAATGTCTCTTCAATGGATTCCTGGTCTAATATCCCATTTTGTGAGTATTTTTGTGCCACAATCATGACGGACTTCCTTTTAAATATTGAACTTTTTAATTACAAGTCTTAAACACCACTAAAGGCGGAAAAGCCACCGTCCACTGGAACAATGATTCCACTGACAAATTCAGACGCAGAAGACATCAACCACAAGACAGTCCCGCTCAAATCATCCGGTTCACCAAATCTTCCCATTGGGGTGTGATCGATAATTTGTTGTCCACGTTTGGACAACTTACCAGATTCTGAATCAGTTAATAAGAATCGGTTTTGATCCGTCAGGAAAAATCCTGGAGCAATGGCATTTACACGGATTTTCGGGGAATATTCCTGCGCCATGTAGACTGCCAACCATTGGGTAAAATTACTTACCCCGGCCTTTGCGGCAGAATAAGCTGCAATACGTGTTAATGGGCGAAAGGCGTTCATAGATGATACATTAAGAATAACACCTTCTTTTTGGAGTGCCATCTGTCGTCCAATAATTTGTGATGGAATGATAGTTCCGACCAGGTTTAAATCAAAAACCCACCGAATTGCATCGACAGGCAAATCAAAAAAAGGTTTTTCTGGCGTACTGGTTGCTTCCGGTTTGTTTCCTCCGGCACCATTGATCAACCCATCAATCTTTCCAAATTTAGAAAGGATAGTTTCTACTGCGGTAGTCACAGACTCGCTTTCTAAAACATTGGTTTGCAATGCAAGGGTCTGACCGGATCCAGGAATTTCCTTCAGGGATTCAACCATTTTTTTAGCAGCGGTCAGGTTGTAGTCCAGGATGACCACGTTCGCGCCACAGGTCAATAAAGCTTTGGCCATGGCTCCACCCAAAATTCCCGCACCACCGGTGATCACGATGCACTTGCCGCTAAAATCATAAGCTTTCGATAATTCAAATGTCATTATTTATCTCCTTCAAAATCGTCAACGATTAAGCTTTTTTATAAATGATAGACTCTCTTTGCCAACCCAATTGCCAAATCAATAGCCATGATTTCTGCGTCGCGGTGATCAATGATTCCACGAATCACCAGTCCAGCCAGCCAGTTGGCGGAAGCCCGACGCCAAATATCATGCCTGGCGGGAATCGATAGAAAAACACGTGTATCATCATTGAACCCGACTGTGTTGTAAATCCCGGCAGTTTCCATGACCTGGTCAAAATAACGATGCATACCATTCCAGGAATCATGAAACCACCAGGGCGGTCCAATTTTTACAGCAGGATAGGAACCTGCGAGAGGAGCTAATTCCCTGCTGTAAGCTGACTCATCCAATGTAAATAGAATTAAAGTCAAAGCCGGGTTATTCCCAAAGCTTTCTAATAAGGCATGTAAATTTTGGGTGAATTCCACTCTGAGCGGAATGTCAAAGCCCTTATCTGCACCAAATTGAGTCATGACGTTAGGGTTGTGGTTTCGGTAAACAAAGGGGTGGATTTGAAGGACCATTCCATCCTCAACACTCATTCGAGCCAATTCACACAACATATGTGCTGAGAAATTGATGGCATCTTCTGAAGAACTCTTTCCATGGATTGCTCGTTGGAATACAGCTTCCACCTCAGTGGGAGTCAACCATCCAGTCCGAATGGAGGCAGGGCTAATATCAGAAGCAGTTGCCCCCAGGGATTTAAAGAAACTTCGTTGTTTTTCCAGCGCCTGAATAAAAGTTTTGAAGTTGATTACATCGATTTTGCTTATTGCTGAGAGATTGCGAATTTGAGTTTGCCAATCCGGTTTTTGGATGTTGATCAGTGCATCCGGACGAAATGTGGGAATAATTCTTAGTTCCGGGTAGTTCCGATGGATTGCTTGATGATGTTCGAGGGAATCGGTTGCTGCGTCGGTTGTTGCTATCACTGAGATGTTCAGTTTCTTCATCATTGCTTGTGGTGTGAAGGCTTCTGAGGAGAAACAAGTCTTGATTTGGTCGTAAATTCTTTCAGCAGATTGTCCA
This sequence comes from Chloroflexi bacterium HGW-Chloroflexi-8, assembly GCA_002841995.1. Taxonomy (GTDB): domain Bacteria; phylum Chloroflexota; class Anaerolineae; order Anaerolineales; family Anaerolineaceae; genus UBA6170. Next base: position 1,015 of record PHBS01000048.1, on the reverse strand, counting down.
TTGAGTTTTTCTTCAACATTGAAAACGGTTTCTAAAACGGAAGTGAACCAAATTCCACTAGGGGTCCCACGAAAAATATAGAAGTTATCCGCAAAAAGTCGCCAGACTTTCCTTGGGTTGTCACGATCCAATATTTGCTCATAAGGGATACCCTGCGAATAGAGTAACCGCAATATATAATGATCTGGTTGCACAAGCACTTCGGCTGCATTCCCAAAACCTGGATGCGAACCGGAAAATATTGCAGGATCGACATGACTGTGTGGTGAGAGGATCGGTAAATTTTGCACAGACGAATACAATGCCAAAGCGATCTCTTTTTGTTTCGGAATGGGGTCGAAAAAGCGATCAGGATCTAACATAGGGATCATTTCCTCAGAATTTTCCTTTTGCACCTAGAAATATATTGCATGTTTGAATGATTATCCGCTATAATTAGTTAGCGCTAACGTGCATCCTTAATTATATCAGGTTTCTAATTATCAACAATAGGACAACACCATGAAAAAAAGGTCAACGCTCGCCGATATTGCCAGAATTGCGAATGTCTCTCTGATGACTGCTTCGCGGGCAATCAACGGCAAACCAGGTTTGAGTGAAGAATTGCGGGATAAAATTTTGGAAATTTCCAGGGAGATTGGATATCGTCCTAATAATATAGCGCGTGGTTTAGCTACGCACCAAACAAGATCCATTGGTCTGATTGTCCCGGATATTACCAATCCTTTTTTTGCCCAAATAGCCCGTGGCGTTGAGGATTTTGCTTTTTCAAACAGGTATAATCTTTTTTTACTTAACACGAATGAGAACCAAACACGAGAGGAATCTGCATTGGATTCTCTTTGGCAAAATGATGTTGAAGGCTTGATTTTATGCAGTTCCAGACTTCCGGAAACCGATTTGATCCAACAAATTAATCGCTTTCCCGCCGTTGTTTTAGTAAATCGCGAAATTTTACAACCACAACCGAACCTGATCTCGATCAATCTCAATGATCGGGACGCTGCTGCGACAG
>PHBS01000047.1 GCA_002841995.1 Chloroflexi bacterium HGW-Chloroflexi-8 | reverse complement strand
TAACAAAATCGAATCTGATGGATTATTGCTCATTTTTTTATTCATTTCTCCATTCTTTGAGAATTTCCTGTGCTCGATCAATCCGAACCAATTTTTCACTTGCTAATAATGAAGCCAGTTTGGTTATTTCTTCTGCTTTGGCTCCAGCTGCAATTGCAACCTGACGTGCGTGCAGCCCCATATGGCCTCTTTGAATTCCTTCGGTAGCGAGTGCTCGTAAAGCTGCCAGATTTTGCGCTAAACCAACGGATACAATCACCTCAGCTAATTCTGATGCGCTTTTAATTTTCATTAATTCCAGGGAGACTTTTGCAGTTGGATGAACCCGTGTAGCGCCACCCACGATCCCTACAGCCATAGGCATCTCAATCGTCCCAACCAGGTTTCCGTTTTCGTCTTTTGACCATGTCGTCAGACTGGTATATTTGCCAGATTTGGCCGCGAAAGCATGAGCTCCGGCTTCCACTGCCCGCCAATCGTTTCCTGTGGCGATTACGATCGGGTCAACCCCGTTCATGATTCCTTTATTATGTGTCGCTGCACGATAAGGGTCCACTGCAGCAAAAGCCCAGGCTGCGATAATGCCATCGCGTACTTCTTCGGCAGTATAATCGTCAAATGCTAATTGATCCAAGTGAAACGTTGCCCTGGCTCTGGCTAATCTTCTGTCAGCAAGGTTAGATAAAATACGTAAATGAACTTTTCCACCTGTGATTTCCTCAATTTGAGGTGCTAGTCTTTCTGCTGCAGTGTTGATGGCATTTGCACCCATTGCATCTCTTACGTCAAAAATAAGATGAATAACGATAAATGGACCAATAGCAGAGTTTTCAAAAATCCGGACTTCCAGATCCCTTGGCCCACCACCTAATTTTGTTAGCACCGGGTCAACCTGTGCGGCTAATTCCAATAGTTTTGATTTTGCTTCAAGTAGTTTTAATCTGGCTGTATTCAATTCAGGAACATGGATTACCTGGATTTGTGCGATCATTTCAGAAGCACTCAAATGTGCAAAAAATCCTCCAGCTGGTCTTGCCAATTTTGCCATAAAGGAAGCTCCAGCAATGATAGAAGGTTCTTCAACTACCATCGGAACCAAAATTTCACGACCGTTGACGAGAAAATTTTGTGCGATTCCCAGCGGTAAACCAAAAACACCGACCACATTTTCAACCATGTTGTCAGCCTTTTCAATGGTTAGTCCTGAGGTCCCACTCAAAATCTCAATTTTTTCTGGATCAAGCGTTGAATTTTTCGCAATCCATTCCAGCCGTTCAACAGGACTTAGGTCATAAAACTTGGTTTTCTTGTCACTCCTTGGAGTGAAGTCCATTTTTCCTCCAGCAAACCAAAAAATTTTCTAGTTCGGGCAGGATTGTACAGGAAGAACGCTGGCAAAACCTATCAACTTTACTTCAACTGCAATTATTGACGGGTTATTTTTGGACGCAAGTGAATTCTTTACCCTAATTCAATTGGCTTGAAAAAAAATTTCTGCAGAATTGGAAAAGGATGAATAAATTTCCACAATTTTATTGAAATTTATCAAAAATGAAATACGACTCACATTGTTTTAAAGCACGAAAGATCCACCAGGCTGAAGGATATGCACCAGACTATCCGTTTCTGCTTGAACTGTTTTGGCCCAGCCATTCACATCCTGAGCAATTAATGGCCAGGTATTAAAATGGATTGGAATAACATGCTTGGGTTGAATCAGTTTCACGGCTCTTAATGCATCTGCTGGTCCCATCGTGTAATTGTCACCAATCGGTAATACAGCCAGGTCAATACCTTCTTCACCTATTAGCCGCATATCACCAAACAAACCTGTGTCCCCTGCAAAATAAATCTTCTTGTTTTGGTTAGTTGTAATCAAAAAACCAGCTGGATTGCCGCCATTACTGCCATCCGGTAAAGAAGAACCATGTAATGCCGTAGTCAATTTCAAATAACCAAATGGATGTTGAAATCCACCACCTATATGCTGAGCGTGTGTATTTTTCAATCCTTTATTTCCAAGCCAGTTCGAAATCTCAAAATTAGCAATCACCAAAGCATTGGTTCTTTTGGCAATCGAAATACTGTCACCAACGTGGTCGCTATGTCCATGAGTGATCAGGATAAAATCTGCTTTGACATGATCTGCCTTTTCTGTAGCTGCTGGATTGCCACTGAAAAAAGGATCAATCAGGATAGAATATCCGGCAGTTTGCAATCCCAGGGTAGCGTGTCCAAACCAGGTTACTTTAGTTTCCATTTTTACTCCTTATGCGCAATCATAAATTTAGTTCAGAACGAATTCGATCACTTCCGAAGTTGTGGAATTGCCTGCCAGATCGAAAGCCTTAATTACCATTGAATGATTTCCAGTATTTAATAATGCCGGAAAACTAAAAGGGGAATGGTTTGAAATACCAATTAATTTGCTATCAATCCACCATTCAACTTTTGCGATACCTCCACCATCCTGAATATCTGCCTGTAACGTGGTGATGGCATTTGTAGCCCTTTGAATACTTTCGTTCTTGTTTGGAAAAAGAACCCGCAACGTCGGCGCAGTATTATCGATGGTGACTTGAATGGTATGATTTTCGATACTTTGATCTTCCAGGATAACTTGAAGGCGCAAAGCATATAATCCATCATCATAAAGTTTTGTATCCCAGGTCGCCAAGAGTCCATTTACCATTGCCGTATTCTGTTCTTCTCCAACTTGGTACCAGGTTTGTGGATTTAGACCACTGCCAATTTGAATTCGTATGCTTTTTAGATTAATTCCGGAAACCGTCCCGCGTACATCGATAACACCGTTAATAAATTCATAATTTGCTGGAGTATTGATTTTGAGATTTGAATTCAGTGAGGGAGACTGGATAGCATCATAGTTTTTTGGAGGTAAATCGATTCCATTTTGCTTCGCCCATTCCAATGCTTCATCAGGAATAACCATGTAAGTACGACTCTCAATTAAATCTGCAGGTGTAAATACTGTTGCAAGTAGACCGGTTTCCCGGTTAATCTCATATTTCTTAAACAAATTATCCACATTAACAGGCTGAGTTCCATCAATAAATTTCTCTTTAGCGAGTTCAGGACAGCTGTTCGAAGGCAATAATCCGGATAAAGCACAGACCTCGATTTCGCTAATTCCAGCTGGAGTTGACCAGGTTTCAACCTTAAGATCCTGATGCAGCCATTGCATCATTGCATACCAAACATTACCAGCTACTTGAAAATTGATAGCGTCATCCGAATTCTCCCCGTTTCCAAACCATACAGCAGTGGTGTATTGGGGAGTATATCCAACTGCCCAAACCTCATCGTGTTTGTAAGTTTGACCGTACTTTACGCCGGCGGGTCTGCCAATTTCTAGCAGATTTGGGTATCCGAGAGATTTTCTTTTGGCAATATCGTCCTGCAGGAAATCATGAACCAGGTAAGCAAGCTGGGGAGAGACAATTGATTGGGATTCACTTTTTTTGAGTTCATAGATCAAAACATTGTCAACCGTTTTTACTAGTTTTATTAAAACCGGGTCAATAGATTTGGATTGAGGGTTTATTTTTCCAATCCTGGTCCCTAAATTTGCAAAAGTTGCGTAAAATTCTGCAACTTCTAAAATATTCGCACTCTTCTTCTCATATAATAATTCTGTGCCAGTTTCATTTGATAATGCTGAGAATCCAAAAGATTTACCACTTTGCCAGATAATTTCAGTTCCCAGCTGATCTAAAAGTGAACTTATCGGTGTCAGGTAATCGTTGGCTAACGCAGTTCTTAATCGCATTGGACCTTTGTAAGAATTCTCAGCTTGTGGGTACATATTCTGGTTGGTAGTCCGATAATTGGGAATATCCCATACTTGTGAAGCCAAAGAAAAGCCTCGGGCAAAAGCATTTACAGCAATCAGTGGTGTTAGTAAAGATCCAGCCTGGTGTGTAGAAATTAAATTACTTTCAAATATAGAAGTACTATCTCCAATCAAAGCTAACAGTTCACCGCTATTTTGATCGATAACGGTTGCGCTGGTGATGATATTTGTTTGATTTGGACTGGATTTTACCGTCGAGGAAAGAAATTTGGCTGGTCCGCAAAAAGTACTGTCAGAAACAAGTCCCTGGATATTCCGTAATTGCAACTGGGAAGTACAAATTAATGAAGCCTGAATAACTGTATCCAGGCTGCTTACGACATTTATCCCGCCTAATTCGACTCGTTCGAAACCAAGCATGTCATACAATTGATTGAGCACTAATCTTGTGTATGCATTCGCTAATAAGTGCTGGTCAATCATAATTTTTTGAAATTCAATTTTTTCCGAGATTGCATTTTTATATTCCAGTTGACTGATTTTTTTCATATCAACCATTTTTTGAAGCAGAGTTAATTGATTTTCGATTACTGCTTGTGGTGCATCGATTGGATTGAGAGAAGGAGTTCGTGAGATCGAAACGAGTAAGGCAGATTCCGCCATGCTTAATAAACTGGCAGGTTTACCTAAAAATGTTCTGGCTGCGGCGTCAGCACCGATCGTAAAATGTCCAAAACTCTGGCTATTCAAAAACCATTCCAGAACCTGAGTCCGACCATATTTCTTTGTAATTTGTGCCGCAAGGATCTTCATCCGAACATTGCGGAAGTTACTGTCTGGTTCCTGCCACAATAAAAGCCGGTCAACCACGTATTCTGCTATGGTTTGCGGACCAACATTATCCAGCCAATTGGGTTTATAGCCTGAACTTGTCCAAAAATCCGGTTCGTATTCGAATACAGTATATTGAACCAGATAGGGACTAAAGAATTCCGGGTTATTTGGATCAATAGAAAGGAATCTACGCGGGTAACCGTCATTTTGTAGTTGATAAAGGATCTTCTCTTCATTCCGATCAAAAATAGTTGTTGGTTTCAACAAAATGCCGCTTGTTGGATCCAAATAAATATCCAACAATTGTACAGAAGGAAGATCTTTTGTGTAATACGAATATAAAACACCAAGAACAATTGGCACCATGGAGAGTATTACAAGGAAAAAAGCCAATATCCCTAATCCACGATATCGCATTTTGGTTTGGGAATTTCTGACTTTTGAGGATCTTCTTTTTTTTCGTTCTCGAATCAATAAATAAGGCAGTAAACGAGACATGGATTTTCTCTCAATTTGGCTCGCTGGTTTTTGTAATTGTTGGGCTTGGTGTTATGATCCTGTTTGAAGATGCCGTAATTTCAGGGGTCATGGTTTTGGACAGGATTGACGATTTAGTATTGGTTGGCGTTGGTGTGTAATGTGAACTTATAAAATATTGTGCCGTTGCCAGAAATACTGGTTTTATTGAATTCTCCGGGATAGCCATTAAACGCTCCCATTCCTGAATGGCAACTTCATTATCGAGTGCTTCCAATGAGATTGCCCGATAAAAAAACATTCTGGCAAGCTGCTCATCGTTTTCTGATAATTTCTGACATTTGCTTATTTGCTGATATGCATCTCCGGGTGCTTCCATTTTAAGTAATGTTTCTCCCATCAACATGCAGGCTTCATAGGAAATGGGTCGGATTTTATACGCCATCTCAAAATCATTATAAGCAGCCTGGAATTCTTCTAAATTGAGATACATTTGACCACGTTTCAAATAGACATCCACTGCAAATTTATCTTCAGAAATTGCCTCATCATATAGTTCAATCGCCTTATCCATCATATTGTTGGCAGCATAGGCATCTGCTAACCATGCGAGTGTCAATGGGTCTTTTGTTTTTGAATGGGTGACAAAAACGATTAATGGATCTAATGATTCGGTGAACATTCCCAGAGCTTGATATGCCTGACCGAGAAAACGATAAGATTCAAGATTGGTGCGATCTTGTTCATTCGCACGGATTGCAAACATCAATGCCGATTCATAATCTTGTTTTTGTATGGAAATCTTGCCCAATGCCAGCGAAATAAGAGGTGAGTCCGGTAATAACTGACTCGCTTTTTCCAAGTTAAGCTGAGCTTTTTCCAATTCATTATTTTTTATTTGAATATTTGCCAGTTCGATATATGCTTCACCTAGAGAGGGGTCAAGCGATATCGCTTTTTCAAGTTCATTGATGACTTCTTCATAAGTTTCTGGTTCCAATGAAATATGAATTTTTGCTTTTCCTAGATAAGCCGGGCCAAAATTTTCATCGGTTGATAAAGATAAATTATAAGCTTCCAGAGCCAGATTGTTCTGTCCGTTAAGGCGATAGACCTCTCCAAGTAGATAAGGCAAGTCGGGAGCAGTGGAGTCGGCTTGTATCGCCTGTTGGAAATAGGTGACTGCTTGTGTCCAATCATTTCGCTCATAGTTTCGAACTGCAATTCGATACGCTTCAATAATTGGATGTGGAGTGTTGACAAAGATTGGGGTAGGTGTATAAGTTTGGGCAAGATCCATCCAGGGTGGTGTCGGTCCTTCAAATTTGGGTGTTAGGGTTATGGTCGCCGTTTTTGTTGCCGGGAATGTGGGAGTTGATTGCGCCGTTCCGATCACAGCAACCTGTCGATTCTTAAAAATCCATAAGCGGTTGGATGTAAATGCCATTACGATTAATGTGATCACAATGGCTATTGCTGCAATTGCTAATCCAACCTTTACCCACGGAATTCGCGTATTTTCGGTTTCCAACCCTTCAATTTCCGGGACTGACCATTTCCGTTGTTGATTAATCAGAGGTACTCGCAGGTTATCATCTAAAGGTAAATCACCTAATAATATTAATCCACGCAGGGCGTCTGTGTTTTGAGGATCGAATTTAAGAACTTGTTGCAGGCAAAAACGCCTTTCTTTTTCACTATTTACTACTGCACTCATCCACAGCCAATATTGTGGATTTTGCTGATCCATTTTTAGCAACCGGGTCAACAAATCTTTCGCCCGAAGATTATCTTGTTCTTCAATAGCGCTAAGAGCTTCTTGAAATATTTTTTCTTCGGTGCTGTTCATGATTTGAGTTTAGCACAGGCCTTAAATCCGGACAAGTTTTATAAAGCCAGTAATCTTGTTTGTCATGAATTATTGAGAAGATAATTTTCTTAAAGGTATAATCGAGCTTATGAAAAACTTTTTACAAATACAGTCCCGAACAATACTGGCATTTTTAATCATTTTCTTGATATCTTCTTGTTCTGTGCAGTCGCAAATTCAAATTCCGGATAGTGTAAACACACCTGTTCTGTCAACTGCAACCTTAAAGCCAACGAGCACACCATCACCAACAAGAACTTTATTTCCTACGACAGCACTATCTTCGACCCCTCTTCCATCTCCAACATCCACTCCGCGATCACATAAAGTGAAATTAGGTGAGACTTTACTTGGCATTGCATTCCAATACAATGTATCGCTGGATAGTATAAAGAAAATCAATCCCGATGTCGATCCAAATTCCATGAAAGTGGGAATGACTATTCTAATACCAGCAGAAACCGTAGTGCCGGTAAATGAAACCCCATTTCCTACAGCGATCACGCTACCCATCACAAGTTTGAACTGTTTACCGGACTCTATCAAAGGTGTATGGTGTTTTGGCTGGGTTGAGAACATAACCCAATCCATCATGGAAAGTGTCAAGGTAAATGTAAATCTGGCAGATGATAAAGCAACAAACGTGTTTTCTCAAAGCGTTGTTTTACCGCTCAACAGTCTGTTTCCACAAGAAAAATTACCTTTTGCAGTTTATTTCCAACCAGAAATGCCTGATCCATTTCAAACCAGTGCACAAATTTCGTCCTCAATACCTCTGGATCCTGAACTAAACCAGTACCGTCGTATAGATCTCGAAGATATTGTTTTTTCGATTTCTACTCCACTTGTCGCGAGCGTCAGTGGTAAATATCAGTTGCCAGAGAACACTTCACAGATTTGGATTGTTGCTATTGGTTTAAATGATTCAGGTGAGATCATTGGTCTCCGCAGATGGCAATCCAACGATTCAGGTTCTGGGGAATTTAAATTTTCTGTTTATGCAGTTTCGGGTGAAATCACGGATGTTCTCGTTTTTGCAGAAGCACAGCCTTGATTTGTTTACCAAATTAAATATCGATTATTCAGGCACAATGCATCTTCGGTCGCCTGATTAAGACATACCTGATAAGCAATGATTCTTCCACGTTTTACCGTAGCATAAGTTGGGAAGGAAAACTTGCTTTCTCCCTTTAAATCGGTTGGTTGAGAATAATATTCCTGTTGGGACCCATCTGGTAAAGTCAACTTGATTGTGAAATCAACATCCGGAATGGGTTGATTGTCTTGAATTCGTTTTGCTGAAAGAATGATTTCTTGTGGTTGATCAGCATTTACATACGGATATTTTTGTGAAATGTTGAGTGCAACTGTCTCAGGAGAAAATTTAAATTGGATGATATATTCTTGTGGCAAATTTGCAATTCTTAGATAATCCTCTCCCAGTGGCGCTAATTTTACTCGCTGACCTTCAATTTCGTTTGGATAGTAATCCAGGCAATAATTTTCAAAACATTGTCGAATAAATTCACCTATTTGAAAATATTCGCCTATAGGATTGCCTGAGAATTCTCGGCCACCATGACCGATGATAAAATTATCAAAGACAATCGGAACATGAAATCCATTAGCCCCATTGACGTTGTAAAAAACAATGCCATCTGTGGTTGTCATATATTGTTGAACTGGTTCTGCAACCAGGTAGCCAAGCCTAACGGGGACATCCAATAATCTCACCGTCTCAATAGTGGTTGAATTACCAATGAATACAACATTTTCATAGACTTGTTGAATTTGTCCGTTTTCGAGTTGAAAAGGTATGGTGAGCGGTTCACCAAATGCTGCCGGATTATCCATTTTTGCAATTGTCGGTAAGAACGGCATATCGACTTTAAAAGGTTGATTCGAGACAGCGCTACCTCTGCTCGCCGGGTAAGTGCAGTTTTCTCCACATGCAAAAACGCCATAAGACAATAAATGGACTTCTCCCGAAGGGTCATCCACACGGCGATAAAAACCTAAATTCTCAAAGTACTGTTCTAACCTTTGGTCCAGTGGGTTGAAACGAACATCTGTGATCGGTTTACCCACATTTTGTTCAGCTTTAAGTGCTTCGTATAATGGTAAAAATTCCTTATAGATTGATATTGGTTCTTTGTTTTGGGAAATCTCGTTAGTCAATTGGCTTAAGTTCGTACCGATCGGGAAAAGTGTATACCTTTCGGTTGACTTAGCCAGGCTGTTGAAACACATCAATGCCTTTTCTGTATATTGGCATTGAAGATCGTTCCATGGAAAAGACTCTGTAATTCCAGGCCCTAATATTTCAACTCCCCCAAGACTGCGATAAAACTCTCTAAACGACTTATCGATTGAGTAAACACCCTCATGCGAGTCATTAACAGTAGAAGTCCCTGAGTTCTGACTACAAGCGGTCATAATCGTCGTTAAAACAATTACTAACACCAAACTCAGTCTAAATCGAACCCTTAATAACACTCCTTTTTTCCGGATGAAGACCTCTTTTAGGAAAATTATTCTAATTAGGGATATTCTGCTTAATTACTAAAAAATTATATCAAATCTGGACTCACTAGACAATTAAAAAAGAGCTGGGAAATTAAATCTGTTTTCTCAATGAGTCATTTTTGTTTTATTCGCGGGTCATTTTCATAGGTCATTTGAAGTCCGATTTCCAACGGCGTTCTAGGGTGAAAATTTAACTTTTCACGTGCCAAAGATATATCTGCACACAAGCGATTCGGACCTCCTTCGTTTCGAACATTACGCACGATTTCAGGACGATTTCCGGTTAGTGCAACAACCAAACGTGCGATCTCACTAACGCTTGTCTCTCGGCCACTGCCAATATTGATTGTTGATCGGTTGACTGATGTAGCTGTAGCGGCAGCGATCATGCCTTCTACCACGTCATCGATATAAATGTAATCACGAGTCTGATTACCATCGCCGTGAATTACGATGGTTGCATTTTCATGAGCTTGTTTTAAAAAATAAGGGATTACAGGAGGATGGGTGGGTGGTAATTGTTGATTTGGACCATAAGTATTAAAGATTCTCAGACATACCGTTTCAATATTCCACAAGGATCCAATGGTATGCGTGTAGTATTCTGCTGCTAACTTGGAAACTGCATATGGTGATTTTGGGTTTGGAGTACAATCTTCTTTAACGGGTTGAGCGGGTTGGTTACCATAAATTGCTCCTGAGGAAGCCAAAACCACACGCTTGACACCAACATCCCGGATTGCTTCCATAAGAGTAACTGTACCACCCACATTTACATGATTGTATTCTCTTGGGTATAAAACCGATTCGGGTACAACGACCCTAGCTGCAAGATGATAAACACAATCAATATCTTGCAGTAGAGTCCATAACTTTGGGCGATCATTCACATCACCACGAGTGAAAGACACTTCCTTGGATAATTTATCCGGACTTCCAGTGGAAAGGTCGTCAACAGCCCGAACACTGTGACCTGCTGTGATTAACGCATTTGCTAAGGCTGAACCTAAAAATCCAGCAGCACCTGTAATTAAAAATCGCATATTTTTTGCTACCAGGATGGGAATTAATTATTTGCGTCATTATAGCATAAGCTGAAATCAATGCGGTTTTTGAATAAAAAAACATGCTCTTAAATGCCACCTGAGAATTTTGGTTAATTCCAAAATACTGGGCACATGACCAGTATTTGCACCCATAAAATGGGTAGGTAAAAGTCTGATCCAATGCGGGTTGATCAAAAGAAAGTAAGATATTAAAGTTGAACAAATTATTACCTTAAAGCAGGAAAAAAAAATGGAAATTGAGGGATTATAAAAACCAATATGATTCAATTAATAATTGCTGATGATGATGTTAAAGTGCGTTCGGCGATAAATCTTTTATTAGACCAGGATCGTACTTGCTGGCAGGTTGTTTCTGAAGTCAAAGATGTGGACGAGTTATATTCAGCAGTTGAAAAAAATCACCCTCAATTATTATTGTTGGATTGGGAATTAGCGGATAGTTGTTGTTCCAAAATCACACCAGAAAATATTGTTTTAGCAGAACGAATTAAACGGCTTAGAAAAATTGACCCATTGATGTACATAATTGGGTTGAGTAGCAAACCACAATCCCGGGGAGAATCGTTGTTCTGTGGAGTGGATGCTTTTGTTGCCAAGACAGATCCTCCGGAAGTATTTTTGGATGCTCTCTATGCGGTCTGTAAGCATGAAGCACGTTTTATGGTAAACCACGCCTGAAGCGCAAATTGATACCTTTGGTCAACAAAGCATTGATTCTTTAAACATCTAATGATGTAAATAATAATCTAGTGGTTTAAATTTGTCTGATCAACAAGGATTCCTTTGATCCAATTCTTGATGACCAGGTCGATTTCCTTTATTTCCGTCATAATGACCTGCAAACCTTGATTCTGCATATGATTTCGGGCACCCCATCCCATTCCACCAGCAATAACGACTTCACAATCCATAATTGCATCTGACATCGATAAGTGGATATCTTTGGCTGCGTTTTCAGATTCTTGTAATTTACTGTCATCATGTTCTAGTGGTTGGTGATGCCCATGCGAATGTTGGTGACTAACCTTATCCCGTAATTCAGTAGTAACAACGGTTTCTCCTTCGATCACTGCAACCAGATATTGTGGAGCTTTACCAAAATGCTGACTGACGGTCTTTCCGTTTTCGGTCGCAATTGCTATTTTTTTCATCGATACTCCTGTAAATTGTCAGATTTTCTTAAATTTCTTTCAAAAATAACTTTTCGAAAAACATATAGTACGAAATCGATATAAGTACTACATTAGAATTTGATGGGTAATCATTGAAATGTAGTAATTAGAAGTTAAAAATGGGAAGAAATTTTTCTCTTAATGCTAAAATCTTAACCATATATTGATTTTATGAATAATTTGTATTGTATATATTTCGAACAGGATGAATTTAAATGGAAAAATATATTGCCGCCATTGATCAGGGAACGACGAGTACTCGATGTATTATATTTGATAATAAAGGCAAAATAATTGCCATTGAGCAGCGGGAACATGAACAAATTTATCCAAAACCTGGGTGGGTTGAACATAATGCATCAGAAATTTGGCGTCGCACCCAGGAAGTTTTATTGGGTGTTGCACAGAAATCTAATCTTGAATCCACTGACCTTGCTGCAATTGGAATTACGAACCAAAGAGAAACAACTTTACTTTGGGATAAATCAACAGGACAACCTGTTTACCCGGCAATTGTGTGGCAGGATACGCGGACGGATGAAATTTGTGACCAACTTGCCAGGGAAGGTGGACAAGATCGTTTCCGTCAAATTACTGGTCTGCCTTTAGCAACCTATTTTTCCGGTCCAAAGATTAAATGGATCCTGGATAATGTGGATGGCGTTCGTGAAAAAGCAGAAGCCGGGGAAGTGCTTTTTGGCAATATGGATACCTGGTTAATTTGGAATTTAACCGGGGGTATTGAGGGAGGTATACATATTACCGATGTCACCAATGCTTCGCGAACCCTTTGTATGAACCTGGATACATTAGATTGGGATGATTCCATTCTTAAGGTTTTGGGTATTCCAAAAGTAATGCTGCCTACCATTCAATCCTCCAGCCAGGTTTATGGATCAATCAAAAGCGGACCATTTGCGGGGGTTCCAATCGCCGGAGATCTTGGTGACCAACAAGCGGCTTTGTTTGGGCAGACTTGTTTTGATATTGGCGAAGCAAAAAATACTTATGGGACAGGCTGTTTTATGTTATTGAATACAGGGCAGAATATTGTCCAATCTCAAAACGGCTTATTAACCACAGTGGGGTACCGCATTGGGAATCAGCCGGCTGTGTATGCTTTGGAAGGCTCAATTGCAATAGCTGGTGCCTTAGTTCAATGGCTGCGTGACAATTTGGGAATCATAGAAAAATCATCTGACGTGGAATCCTTGGCTAAGTCAGTTAGCGATAGCGGGGGTATTTATTTCGTACCAGCTTTTTCTGGACTTTTTGCGCCTTATTGGCGAAGCGACGCCCGCGGCGTTATTGTTGGATTGACACGCTTTATTAATAAAGGACATATTGCTCGTGCGGTTCTGGAAGCAACAGCTTTCCAAACCTGTGAAGTACTGGATGCTATGAATAAGGATTCCGGCGTCAATTTAAAATCTTTGAAGGTTGATGGTGGCATGGTCTTTAATGATACACTCATGCAATTCCAGTCTGACATTCTAAACGTCCCTGTCATTCGTCCGATTGTTGCAGAAACAACAGCTTTAGGGGCAGCATACGCAGCCGGATTGGCAGTGGGAGTCTGGCAGAAAATCGAAGATTTACGTGTGAATTGGGGGCAAGGAATGATCTGGCATCCAACCATGAATCAGGAGCAAAGGACCAGGATCTATTTGGGATGGAAAAAAGCAGTCTCCCGTACTTTTGAGTGGATTGAATAATCTGCTTGCTTCTTGATTCATAATTCCAGAAAACTTTGTTCGTGAAATACTTCAGGATAACATCAATTACCCACTATGAATAAACAAAATAAAAATAAAAATTACGAGCATTTTCTTTCAAATAATGATCCACACTTTTTTTATTGCCAACCAGTTTTGGAGCATCATGGATAAACCTCATGTAATCGTGATAGGTGCAGGCTTTACAGGTGTTGCAGTAGCTTATGATTTAGCAAAACGTGGCATGGATGTTACTGTCCTCGAACGGGGACCAATTGCCAATGGGACCTCTGGACGAACACATGGTTTATTACACAGCGGTGCCCGCTATGCAGTCGACGACCAGGAATCGGCCATCGAATGTATCGATGAAAATACAATCTTAAGAAAAATTGCTGCTCAGGTAATTGAGCCAAATGGTGGTCTTTTTGTTGGAATCGATGATTCTGATATGAATTATCGGGATAAATTTATTGAAGGTTGTCAGGAATGTCATATTCCTTTGGAGGAATATAAACCCGAAATCGCTTTGAGACTCGAACCTGAATTAACAAAGAAAATTCGTACAGCCATTTTGGTACCGGATGGCACGTTTGATCCACTCCGCTTAGCGCTTGCTTTTGCTGCATCAGCCAAATTTCATGGAGCAAAATTTCGTTTATTTTGTGAAGTTACGGGATTTCTATTTGATGGGTTAGGAAATGTCACAGGCGTAAAATTTTCGGATCGAACCAAAGGAAAAATGGAAGAATTGTCAGCAGACATAGTTGTCAGTGCTACAGGATCATGGTGCGGTGAGGTCGCCGAAATGGCAGGGGATCCCAATATTCCCATTCGACCAACCCCGGGTGTGATGGTGACCTATGACCAGCGACTCTGTCAAAGAGTCATTAATCGTTTAAATGAGCCAGGAGATGGGGATATTATTGTTCCTCAACGGCAAATGATCACTGTTGGTACTACTTCATTTGAAGCGGATAATTTGGATTACATCCCAGTAACTGAACAGCAAGTGAATCTGATGTACCATCGTGGATGTGAGCTAATTCCTTCTATAGCGAATACTCGGGAAAGAGGTGCATTTATGGCATCTCGCCCATTAGTGGATTCAGGTCTGAAAGGTCGAAGTCTGGCTCGCACTTTCAAGTGCTTTGATCATAAAGTGAGCCAGAATATTGATGGATTGGTTACAATCACTGGAGGAAAAGCGACCACATTGCGTTTGATGGCAGAAAAAACGGTTGATTTGGTGTGTCAGAAGCTTTCTTTTCCGGCAGCATGTGAAACGATTGAGACACCATTAATTTCTTACCGTCAATATTTCTCCATCCCGAATGAGGTGAATTAATGGTAGATCTATGGCATGTCACTTTTGAAGTATTTCGTCAGAAAGATAACCAAAAATCGCATTTTAATTTTTTTGAATTGGACATCAACCCGGATGAATATGTTTTAGACGGAATAGAACGTATTTGGGCATTTACAGATCGAACCCTGGTTTTTAGCCATGCCTGTCACCATTCAACATGTGGTGCTTGTGGCATGCTTGTTAACGGAGTTGAAAAATTGACTTGTATCACCTCCATCCGCGATGTAACCAGGGATGGTGGCAAAATACGAATTGAACCTTTGCGTAATTTTCCTATAATCAGTGATTTATCAGTCGATATGAGCAGTCTTTATTCCCGAATGGAAGCAGTTGGACATCAACCAATTTTACCCATCCAGGAAGAAGATAGTAAAGGAAAAGTCAAAAGCGAAGGTGATCTGCTGCGCTTGGCTGATTGTATCGAATGTGGTCTTTGTATCAGTGCTTGTCCGATTGCCCTTACCACATCGAATTACATCGGACCGGCGGTACTGGCCGGCGCTCAACAGCACGGGGAATTAACGCCATGCATATTGGAGTTGGTCAATTCTGAAAATGGTGCCTGGCGCTGTCACTCAGCTTATGAATGTACAGAAGTATGCCCTTCAAACGTCGATCCTGCCTGGCGGATCATGGAATTGCGCAGAAAGATCATAGCCAATCGTTTTAGTAGTTTCTTCACAAGAAAATAAGGAGTACATCATGTCTGAATATCCTCAACAACCGGGAAAATTGATTAAATGGTTTGATCCACGCCATCGCAGCCTCGGTTCATGGGCATTTATTTTGAATAGGGTTACAGGGTTGGGACTTACCCTATATTTGTTTTTGCATCTGATCATGCTTGGGCAGTTAGCAAAAGGACCGGATGCCTACGATGGGTTTATCGCTTTGGTGAAAAACCCCGTTTTCCTGGTGGGTGAACTTCTGGTGATCGCAGCAGCATTAATTCATGGGCTAAATGGCATTAGGGTCGGGCTAACTAGTTTTGGAATTGGGAATAGCAAACAAAAACAGCTTTTCATTATTTTGATGAGTCTGGCAGCGGTCGCCATTATTTATTTTGCTTTCCGAATGTTTGCGCATTAGGAGGAAGTTATGCACGATGGTTTTGATGTGAAATCCAGAATGGGTGAAAGCGCTGGTGCATGGTTTTTCAAAGTTGCCAGTGGTGGATTAATCATCTTGGTTTTATTTATTCATCTGGTTATTAATCATTTAATTGTTGAAGGCGGATTACTTAAATATGCGGATGTGGTGAAATATTATCAAACCTGGATTGTTCCATTTATGGAAGTGTTCTTCCTTATTTTTGTCGTTTCGCATTCACTAATTGGTCTACGCAGTGTTTTGTTAGATTTGCATCCATCGAATCAGGTTTTAAGATGGCTTAATCGGGGGTTAGTTGTTATTGGATGTGCAGCTATCATCTATGGTACTTGGTTAGTCTTTGTGATTGTTGGCAGAGGTTAATGGCTTTATGAATAGACTTTCTGGGTAGAGTTAAATCTGTTGGATTATTTTCTCTGTTAGAGTTTGATTGAAAAAAAAGATTTTTTAATTATTACATTCGAATAATTATAAATGGGTGCCAACTCGCTCACATTGACAGTCACCCTTTTTTGGGTATAATTATTTCGCTATCCGGCTCACTAGCTCAATTGGCAGAGCAATTGACTCTTAATCAATGGGTTCAGGGTTCAAGTCCCTGGTGAGTCACAACCATGGCAAGGGGAAACCGAAGCCGATACCCCAGATCTTGCGTGGCCTGCCCAAACAGCAGGCTCAACGCATTTTCATCAGATCTATTTGTAAGCATATTTTTTTCATGGTATAAAAGTGTTCATGCGAAAGATTTCGGTATTATTTGTGTGTATGGGGAATATTTGCCGGTCACCGATGGCGGAAGCTGTATTTAAGGAGTTAATTAAAAAGAAGGGGATTGCGGACCATTTTTTGGTTGCATCTGCTGCTACAGGTAGCTGGCATCTTGGGCAGGCTCCCCACCACGGAACCATCGATATATTAGTTAAAAATGGCATTCATTTAGTTGGAAAACAAGCTCAAAAATTAACGCTTCAGGATATTAAAACGTATGATTACATCCTCTTAATGGACGACGAAAATGTTCAGGATGTTAAGGAGTTTTTTGGTCTTACACTTCCCCGCTTGCTTGATTTTGTACCAAATTCTATCAACAAGAATGTGCCGGATCCTTATTACAACGGGAACTTTTCAGAGGTCTTTCATCTGATATCTTTAGGCTGTCAGGGATTACTCGACTCAATCCTGGCAAAAGAAGTAGAGGATTAGCTTCATGTTTGTTTTTTTATCAAAATTCCTGCCGCAGTTTATATATCCAATTGGTTTATCCTGGCTTTTGATATTTCTCGTTTTATTTCTTTTGAGACATAAAAAAGACCTTCGCTGGGTGAAAAGAATTCTCTGGATAGTTGTAGTTGTAATATTTATTGCAGGAAATCAATGGGTCTCAGCCATATTGGCTCGCTCTTTAGAATGGCGATACCTTCCTCCCGAAAACATGCCTTTGAATTCAGTAGTGGTTGTGCTCGGGGGAGGAACTGAGTCTGAACAGTATCCAAGGCAAATGCCGGAAGTCGGTGGCGCAGGGGATCGGGTTACTTACGCCTTGAAATTATATCGGGATGGCGTGGCAGGAAAGTTGTTATTAAGTGGTGGAAATATCGA
The DNA here is from genome assembly GCA_002841995.1 of Chloroflexi bacterium HGW-Chloroflexi-8. Lineage (GTDB taxonomy): Bacteria > Chloroflexota > Anaerolineae > Anaerolineales > Anaerolineaceae > UBA6170. The sequence goes on along the minus strand of PHBS01000047.1, from coordinate 5,780 downwards.
ATGGCTCGGGTCCAGAAGTTCAACCGGTGCCCAGGAAATGGTTGAGTTACTCACTTTGATGGGTGTTCCGAAAGATATCATGCAACTTCAAAATGAATCACGCAATACATATGAAGATGCTTTATACTGCGCAGAAATTTTAAAAAAATTGGGTGTTTCTGAAATCATTCTGGTTACTTCTGCTTCCCACATGCCAAGATCTGTTGCTTTATTTCAAAAACAAGGGCTAACTGTAATACCAGCACCGGCCGATTTTGGCATTACAGCGGAAGGTTGGACTAATCTATGGCATCCATCAGTGGGGGAAGTATTTGTTCATTTAGTACCGAGTGCTTCGGATTTATCATCAACGCAAACGGTATTAAAGGAATACATTGGCATACTGATGTATAAATTGCGCGGTTGGCTCTGATCGATATAGAAAAAAAGAATTTCCAATTTTAATTTGCTTTATCCCTAATCTAAGTAAAATTAAGATTATTTTCTGAATTTATTTATAAAATCTGATTTTCCAAGACATCGATAGAAAATTCAAAATTGACGATTAGCCAATTGTTGAGGAGTTTGCATGGATGTTTCACAATTGCCCTATCAAAGTCCTGATATCGTCGCCGAATATGATTTGGTTGTTTCGGCTGGTCCTTCCGGTATTGAACAGAATGTATTATTGGACCCTTTGTTAGCAGATGCACTGGGTTTGGACAGCCCGTTAAAATAGCTTTCCATTTAAAGATATCTTTCTCGAAGAGGAATTTGTTTTACTAAATTCCTTTACATCTTTTTTGATGAATGAAAGGCGAAGACAGACATGGTAGATCAGAAAATAAAGTATGACCAACCCCAAATTATTGAAGAGTTCGACCTGATCGTAAGCGCGGGTTCCAGTCGGGGAATAGAAGGGATTGATCCAATTTTAGATGACGACCTGTTAGGAACAGGAATGCTTGGCCTGGGTGACCCTTTCGATTTCACCCAATAGATTTTTATTATTTGAGGAAAGAAGCTTGTGGGTATTAAATTTCTTTACCGGATGATGATTGTTTTGCTTTGTCTACAGCTTGTCATGTTTGCTCCCATAGTTCAGGCTGAAGGTTCTGAAATTAATACTGTTCTTTATCTAAAAATGTCGGATCGAATTACTTTAGATCTGGAAATAACCGATTGGAAATGGGAATTTTTATCGGATGGATATCAATTAATACCTGAAAATGCTACTTTTCAAGAAGTTCCTGGTCTGCCACCCATCCCAGTATATTCAACATTGGTTGCCATTCCTCCAGTGGGTGATTTTCAAATCTCCGCTAGACTTGAAAATCAAAAAACCATTAGTTTGCCGAGTGAATATTCAGAAATTAATGTAATTCAAGACAAAATACCTGTGATGGAATCAGGTGAAAATATTTGTCCGGGTATTTTACCTGGTCAAACATACCAGATCGATTCTCCCGCCTGGATTCGCGATCAAAGAGTTGTTCGGATAATTTTTTATCCGTTTCAATGGAATTGTGAGACGAAAAATTGGAATTTCACTTCAAAACTTCAATTGAGTCTTATTTTCAACCATTTAGAAACCAGTAATGAAATAAATCATATTGAAAATAATTTCAATATTTTTGATTCAATATTAAAAAACGAGCTGATAAATTTTCAAGACGGATTGAGCTGGCGGAAATTCCAAAATTCTTATGCCTTGGAATCAGCTAACCAAGTCCTGGATTCTTCCAGCCAAAGGGTTCGAATAAAAATCAAAGAAACTGGACTCTATCAGATCCGATATGAGGATTTACAGGCACTTGGCTTGGATCTTTCTCAATTTCCCTTGCACACGTATTTGCTGGAAAACCAGGGTCGAATGGTATCCATAAGCCAGACTGGTGATGGGGATGATCAATTTGAACCAAATGAAAAGATAATCTTTTTTGCTGAGAAATTTGACGGCACTTTTCTAGCAAGTTTGTATCCTGAGCAGGATGATTATTGGCATACTTATGCAAATGGTTGGGCACCCAAATTTAATGCAGAAATGATTGAAAAATATAATGACCATAATATTTATTGGTTGTCTTTTTCACCCACAGGTTCGGATAGGGTCCAAGAAGTTATCCAAACATCAGTAAATCCAGTGAAGGTTCCAAACTTTCAGTTTTTACAGGAATTTGAGCAAGACAATAAATGGTGGACTTTGCATTTTACCGGTGAAGAGACCTGGTTTTGGGAAAGCAACATTTCGGTATCCAATTCAACACAAGAGAGATCTTATAATTTCGACCTGAAGGATTTGGATTCTAATGCGAATTCGGAAGCCGAACTGCAATTGGAAATTACATCCAATACATCTAATCCATTTGTAGACCCGGATCATTCCATAGAGGTTTTTCTTAATAATCAGTTTCTTCAAAGGATTAATTGGGATGGTCGCATTTGGCAATCTATTCGAATTCCAGTCAATCAGGACCTGTTATTATCTAGTAATAACGTCTTAAAATTAAACTTCTTACCGGTTAATGGGGTGGTAGCCAATCGCTACGGTTTTGACCAATTTAACATTGCTTATAAGCGTTTGTTTCTTTCTCATAATAATAAAATATTATTTTCCAATTCGGATTCAGGTGATTTTACATTTCAGATAGATGGTTTTACGGATGAATCAGCATATGTTTGGGATATCACCTCATCTTTAAATCCGGTTTCATTAATGGACTTTTCAATTGAATCCGGTTCATTGGTGTTCAGTATCGACCAGACAAATCCGAAAAACTATGTTGTTTTTGGCAGCAGTGCGATTCGTTTACCAGAAATGGAGTTAATCCATTTTTCAGATTTACGTGCTTCTACCACTCGGGTGGATTACTTAATCATCAGTCCAAATGAATTCATTCCGGCTTTGCAGCCCCTGGTGGATTGGAGAACTCTACAAGGTTTAAATGTAAAAGTAGTTGATTTACAGGAGGTTTTTGACCAATTCAGTTTTGGAATTCCCCATCCAATTGGAGTCAAAAATTTTATTCGTACCTCCTTCCAGACATGGGAGATCGCACCTACTTATGTTTTGGTGGTTGGAGATGGTCATTGGGATCTTAAAAATAATCTAACAGAACGTAAGAACTTTTTTCCGCCAAACTTTGTTTGGGTTGATCCAACGCAGGGAGAAATTGACAGTCTCAGCGATCTAGTAGCTTTGGTTGGAAATGATCCCATTCCGGATGCCCTGATAGGACGTTTTCCGGTAAATACAGTTGAAGAATTAAACGCAATCATAACCAAGACAATCGCATTTGAACAAAGTAACGGGGATTGGTTAAACTCTCTTACTTTTGTTGCTGACAATTACTATTTATCGGATGGTTGTTTTGATGAAGATCCGCTTACTTCGTGTGTCGTAGAAGATAATGGAAATTTTCCTCAAATGATGGATGATTTCCTGGATCGAGGTAACTACGAGTTTTTCGATGTAAAAAAGCTTTACCTGGACTCCTATCGTTGTACTGCTTCAAATTCCGCAATGTGTGATCAATTTACATCTGACCTAGTCAAAAGTATAAACCATACTCCCTCGCAAATTATTACATACTCTGGTCACGGAGCGATTAATGGTTGGGCGAATGAGAAGATATATAATGTTGAAGATTTGCCAAAATTGACAAACCAAGATCAATTTCCGATCTTTTTTTCACTCGATTGTATTGATGGTTTTTGGTATTATCCACAGGATATAAGTGAAAATGACACCAGATCTTTGGCCGAAGAATTGGTTCGTTCTCCAAACTCAGGTGCATCAGCGGTATATTCGGCGACAGGATTTGGTTATTCTTCAGGTCATGAAGTCCTTCAACAAGGATTTTTCGATGCCTTTATTGGACTAAAAGATCCAAGTATCGGACAGGTTGACCTTGCGGCAAAAATGAAAGTTTATGCAGGTGGGAGTAATGACGAAATGCTATTCACATATATGATATTTGGGGATCCGGCATTAAAAATGTTTAATGATCGATTTTTTTCATTCTTACCAATCATGAGTAAATGATGCAACAACCATATCCATCCTTTTATGACCTAATTGAAGAAAGTTTGCATCTTTCAGGAATTGCCCGCTTTAAAGTCATTAGCAATTCCATGTTCCCACTCATCCAAAAGGGAGATTGGGTCGAAGTAAAAAAACTTACAGGGGAGGACTGTTTCCTTGTAGGTGAAATAGTTCTTTATCGAAAGGCAAATGAATTCATCCTGCATCGTATTACTCATATAGATCAGGATGTGGTTCTGGTGAAAGGTGACCACAACAAACTTCCGGATCCACCCATTAATAAAGGTGAGGTAATTGGGAGACTAAAAAGAATTCAAAAATTCAATATTTGGCTTGATTTGGGAAATCCAACTGCCTATTTTTTTGTATGTACAATCGGGAAATATCTAAATCGAAAGATAATCTTTCGACCGAATTAAAAACAAGAGGAGACACTAATGCAACTTTCACTAATTCCTTCAAAGAATGTGAATATTCAATATAGAAATATCGAACTCCAGGCTGTTTTGGTTATACCTCAGGAAGGAAAAGTTAAGGTTTTAAATCATGTAGGTGCATTTATTTGGGATAAAATTGATGGTATCCATACAATTAAAGAATTAATTGATCACATCATACGGGAATTTGAAGTAAATGAAGATCAGGCCGCAAAGGATGTTATTTATTTTCTTAACTTACTTAAAGAAAAAAATATGATCCAATATCAATAATAAAAATATGAAAATTTATAGAAACAAATTCCTTTCAATTGTTTTTTTAGTTTTGCTTAATTTTCAATTAATTGCGATCTGTCACCCTGTTGATGCAGCAGTCACTCTCGTACGATTTGAAATTGTTTATAGCACTCATAGTTCCATCACATTGGAATGGGAAACAGCTACTGAATTTGACAATCTCGGATTTAAAGTTCTCAGGAGTCTTACAGAAGGGGGAGAATTCACACAAATCGGAGATTTCATTGCAGCAGAAGGGAGCGCTGTGAGTGGTTTCATTTATCAATTTACCGATAATTCAGCAACCGATGAACAAACCTATTTCTATAAATTAGAAGTAATCGATTTAAATTCGGTTTCGGAATTTTTTGGACCGATTACGAACAGGTCTCCAGCCCAGGCTACACAGACCAATACAACCTCGATGAGCACCTCAACCCGAACTCTTACAGCTACACATACTCAGACTGGTACAGCGATTATCACAGCGACAATTACGCCAACTCTTACTGAAACTTCAGCTTTTTCATTTTTCACCAATACGACCACGAATACAAGCACTATAACGCCAGAATTAACAAATACCGTGGATATATCTGGGACTGTTGAAAAAACACCCACAATTTTATCGACAAAAATTGAAGTAAAAACGAGTACCTCGAATGCTCCAAAAATAACAGAAATACCATCAAATTCATCGGAGACAATTGAAAATCAGTCCATTCGTAATTTGGTTTTGGGTTTCATCGCTGTGTTATTGGTTGGTGGGATTTGCATTCTAGGGTTAATTTATTACTCAAGACATCGACAGCGACGAGATTGAAGAAACGGACATTATTGACTCTGGTCATATTGCTTTGTTATTTACAAGGTTGTATGACGGTAAAATCTAACCCTGATTTTTTATTGTCTAATACCACCCGTGCGCGATTGGTGTTTGACCAGGGCGGATATTATCAATTAAGTTCAAAAAAACTTAAGGAATTAGGTCTGGAAATTACAAGCGTTGAGCAAATTCGACTGATTTACAAAGGTGAACCCTA
>PHBS01000046.1 GCA_002841995.1 Chloroflexi bacterium HGW-Chloroflexi-8 | reverse complement strand
GCCTGGGATTTTGGGTTTGTACGACACAGCCACTAATGTAAATAACCTGGATGAAACCACCCGATCCGAGGTGTTCAATGAAGTGATCGATCAGATCAACCACGAGTTTCCCACTACCGTGTTGCAAGGTCCGAGTGATACCGACCGACAACGCATCCGGGAGCGGGTTGAGGCACAAATTTCTGCTGCTTTACGCAAACGCAACTGTCGTCCAGGTGCCCAACAGGAAGGCGCAATCGCCGAAGAACTCACCCGGCGCATTCTAGGATTGGGTTTCCTGGATTTACTTTTGCCGCCGGCGCGAACGGATATCTCGGAAATCACGATTTATTCGAGCGGGCTGCTGCAAATCATGCTTAAAGGTTCTGTGCGTTGGGAATCAATTGACCTGCATCCTGGGGCGGGTGAGATCTGGCGAGTGCTAGATCGTCTGATCGGACCGCAAAACAAGACGTTGAACGAGACCAACCCAAGTATTAATGCAAAGCTGCCGGCAACGCTGCACAATCCAGGTGGGGGGCGCATTAAAGCCCTCCACCCGGTAATTGCTCCTCCAGGTCGCAACCCATCTATCAATATCCGCCTGTATGAGCAAAAACCGGTCAAACCAGATTGGTTATTGGAACGTGGAATGATGAGTTCCGATATGATGGATCTCCTTCGACAGGCGATGGAAGGAGGCAAAAGAATTTTAATCTCCGGGGGAACCCGGACCGGAAAGACCACGTTGCTAAGCGCGCTGTGTAATTTTCTGCCATCAATCTGGCGCATTGTGAAGATTGAAGATCCGGAGGAAATCTGGGTAGACCGCCCCACGGTACAGACCGTCGAAGCCCGACCGCAAGCGGTTGGCACCGATGTCCGACCGTATACCCTGGCAGACGGTGTAGATGATGCCATGCGTATGTCGCCTGATTACCTGGTCATTGGCGAGGTACGTGATGGGATAGCAGCCATGAGTTTGTTCCGGGCATTGATGACCGGTCACAGCGGAGCCTGCACCTTCCATGCAGACAGCCCACGCGAAGCAGCTCGCCGTCTGGCAACTGTCATGGGTGCGGATGCTGGGGTAAAACCGCATGAAGCCAATCAAATGATTTCCGACGCGATTGACCTCTTAGTGCAAATTGGCATTCGGCATGAAGTTCGCCGGGTAATTGACATTTCAAATGTAGCCAAGGATCTGAAGATTGGAGATGTTTATTTTGAACCAATTTACCGGTATTTGGAAGAATCGTCAGCGGAAGAGACTCGCTGGGAGAAATTGGGGAAACTTAATGATATTAGAGTTTAATGAAAATTGCCATATATACTATTTAGAAAAATATATTACCACCCTGCATAATAGTAATCCTACTCATTCTCTGCCTGTCTCAATTGCCCGGCAAAACGATAATTGCTATTTGTTATCCCACTAGAAGTCTGTATTTCCAAAGGTTTTACAGCTGATATACTGCTTTCCACGTTCTAATGCATTAGCAGTTGTAGATGTGCTACCCAGATAGTCACCCAATTATCCATTGAATGGCATCGCTGATTTTGGTGATTGTTCGGACCGCAACCTGTGCATTGCCGGAAGAATAGTATATTTGGATCCTTGTCGTCGTGCCATAAATCTTTTTCTGATATAGTTTGTCCAGGGAGTAGGTTTATTTTCCATTTATGACGCTCTTTACCAGGTTTCCATCGCCGTCGTAGTTGTAATACACGTTCTGCAGCGGTTCAGGTGTCAGCTCGGTCGGCACTGCCGTAGCTATCAGAGTACCAGTTACCGTAAGGGTCTCGGATGGGGTTGGAGTTTCAATTAAGATAGGTGTCGCAGTCTCCGTCGATTTTGTGATCGGCGTGACGATCAATTCTGGCGTACCGATGGGGGTTGTTCGGCACAGTCTAAATCTTGTTTGCCGCGGTTTTTTATGCCCATAAAAACGCCACGCCACGTTTACCTAAAATCTGATCATCAAAAATTACTTTTGCTGGTCCATCTGACAGTCCAAAACAAACATGCAGCGGCAATAAATGTTCTTCTCGGGGGTGGCAATAACGGGCGGAGGGCGCTTTCTCCCACTCAATCAGGCGCTGTTCTCGTTCTTTCTGAGAAATCTTTCCTGCGCATGTCTCGATGAGCCAGTTTTGGAAAGCCTCATTAGCATTATCAGGCGCGCCAAAAGCCTGTCCGAAAAATGCATTCTGGTTATGGAATGAGAATCCAGAACCAATCACCAGGATATTCGCATTCATTAATTCGTGCAGCGCTTTTCCAAGGGCAATATGCACAGCCGGGTTTAGACCACGCAACAGTGAAAGCTGAAGCGATGGAATATCCGCTTCCGGGTACATCAGTTTCAATGGGATAAATAAGCCGTGGTCAAACCCTCGCTTTGGGTCAATACGAGCTGGAATGTTATTTTTCTTCAGTAACCTGGCAATTCGATCTGCCAACTCAGGGTTGCCCGGGGCAGGGTAGGTGATTTTGTAAGCTTGTTCCGGGAAGCCATAGTAATCGTAGAACATCGGAGGGTTATTTGCTCCCAAGAGCGTTGCGGCACTTTCTTCCCAATGTGCGCTGATGACGAGGATAGCATCTGGTTTCGTGATCTGAGACGGTAATTTTTTCATGAAATCCACCATTGCTTTATGACTAGGATCTCCGAGGATTGGTAAGGGACCACCGCCATGCGAGAAATAAATAATTTGAGCTTTATTTTCGGTCTTGATTGGTTCCATCTTTAACTCCTTTTTAGTGCATCTGGATCCAAAACTAATTAGGGATTTTTTACTCTTACAGAAAATTGTACAACACTGCACAATAAAGTAGTTGCCGCTATTTCAATATGGTGCTAAGACTTTTTTTGCAACAACTTACTTTCATTTAAAACAAAGAAGTCGCAATTATAGCCTGTGATAATTATTAGATTCGTTTGTTCAGCCAGCTCCTCACGACTCCCAACGACTCTGCGGAGATGGCATGATCCATATGAAAATTATGGTATTCCAAATCCACGCCAAATTTAAGTAACAAATCACGAGTTTGAAGTGACCATTCCAAGGGCATCCGCGAGTCCTCGAAGCCGTGTGTCATGATGACGGGTTTACCTTTGACTTTCTCTTCGTCCACCAATAAGTTATTTTCCCGGGGGATGTATCCTGATTGGGCAACGACTCCGGCCAACCGCCAGGGATGCGTGAGTAGGTAAGTCATGGAAATCATGCTGCCCTGGCTGAACCCAAGCAGGAAAAATTTTTGAGGATCAATTGGATAAGTAATCAGCAGTTCAGTGATGAAATTATCTATGCGTTCAAGCGCCTGATTAAGCAGGACGGGGTCAGGTTTCCCGAATTGGTTGACAGGATACCAGTCATACGCATCTGATGCAAATTCAACCGGTCCACGTCCACTAACCCAAAGAAGATTCTCTTGTAAAGATTCCGATAATCCAATCAAGTCACGCTCATTGCTGCCGTGACCATGCAATGCAAAGATCGTCGGGTAGTGGACTCTTTTTTCTGTGGGATTATAGCTCTCGGGAAAATGGGTGAGATGGTAAATTGATAGGTCAGTATGTTCATTATAGTGCATAATCATTCCCTGTCTACAACTCGTGCGTTGTAAAAATGATTCCGTTTTGTGAGGGATCACGGACAAATAGACCTTCTGCCCTTCGTTCAAAAGCAAGGCCTATTTGCTGCATGTGTTTTGCCATGCGATCCAGTTCACCAGCACTGGGCAGATTGAAGGTAAAGTAGCTCATCCCAATGTGGTTGGGCGGAGGAGGTAGCGCCCCTTCTCCTTGCCAAGTGTTATAACCGATGTGATGATGGTAACCTCCTGCCGAAACCATGCCCATCCGGAAAGCTTGTGCTACTCCCATGTCATCCATGCCCAGTTGCTCATGGTAGAAATGCCTGGTGGTACTTAAGTTCGCAACAAATAAATGAACATGCCCCATTTTTGTTTCGATTGGTATAGGGGCATCAAGCTGGTCATCCGCGGAAAGATGAGTAAATAGTTCGTCCAAATCCATCGGTTCGCGACCGTCGCTTAGGCTGCCATCTGCCCGCCGAGCAACAATATTTCCATTTTCAACTCCAAAAATACCATCTTCAGGGGATTCTGTATAAACCTCAATATTGTTTCCCTCAAGATCATCCAGGTAAACGCTTTTCGTGAGGATATGATCAGTGGGGTAGTTGGTATATTTTAAATTGAGAAATCGTCCGATAACCCTGGCTAATTCACGCCTGTTTGGCAGCAGGAATGCCATATGGTATAAACCGGTTGTTCCGCGGTAGCGGCGGGCATCGCTCACTTCGGTCAGATGCAAAAGATCTGCCTGGCCTGCCCCCAGCCTGGCGCTTTTTCCTTCCCGCCCGTGAAGTTGTAATCCAATAGTGTTCTGATAAAAGGCAATTTGTTTTTCAAGATTAGCTACCGTCAGGTGTACAATACCTGGCCAGGATTCTGGATGAATCCGAAAAGTAGAATTGGTTACCGGTTGAAGAACAGTATTCATCCGGCCGCCTCCTGAAGCGACTTGACTATCTCGTCTGGTCGGATTGACCGTCCGGTGACAAAATTATAAGAATCAACGACTAATTGGAAGATTATATCCAACTCCTGCATGTCACGGGGAGTGTAAAGCAGCACCATGCCCTCAACGCCAATTTGATGCGCCAGAGGATGATATTCCGCCCACTCTGCTTCGATCGCTTCCTTTGCGCGCTTCGGCGAAAGGGTGACATGCAGACTGCCATCCGGATGAATATGGGCAAATTCACGCCCAACGAGGATCAATTCCTCATGTGCTAGGGGTAAATCTTCTGAAAGCCATAACGCACGTGCTCCGGGTACGGAGATAAGGGTTGGTACATTACTAACATCAGGTAAAGAATATACACGCCGGAAAAGTTCCGACTTGACTTCAGGGTCTGGAGTAAACCGAATCTGCATGTGTGGCATTGCGGTGGTAGTTGGTGGACGGGAACCAGCCCGTCTAGGTAATTTAATATTCTCACTCATTGTATTATCCTCACGACAAATCTAAAATGACAGGCTAAATAGCCATGGTTGTGGGATCGCCAGAAACATAAGTGCTGATGCTGCCAGCGCTAAATTCTTTAAGAAATTGGGCATTTGCATCATCATTGTCTGTTTATCTACACCCCAAAAGCGATGCATCATAAAAGCCACGGGGACGAGAAACAGCACAACTGCAATTACACCAATGGTAGGATACAGACCGGTGAGAAAGCTAATACCACCCAAAACGAGCAAAATTCCACTTCCCGGGACAGCAATATCTGCCAGTGGCACACCTTGCGATTTGGCGTAGGAAACCAACATTTTTGCCTGAGAAAAATGGTTAAATGCATTAAATAAGAAGTAAACACCTAAAACGAAACGACCAACAAGAAAAGCTATTTCCATTTTATTTTCCTTTCAACCATAATTAAACTTTTAAATATTATTTTTCAACCGGCGGTTTTACCCCCACTAGCGAATATTGACCACCTGTTTTTAACCTTTCTCTTCTGTTTCGATCTGCTGCAATGCCCGCCGGAAAACTTCATACGGTTGAGCACCGACAATCTTATACTGGTCATTCAGCACATAAGTTGGCACACCATCAACACCGATTTGATAAGCTTCGTTGACCTGCTCCTGGACAATGCCGGTGAATTTGCCGCTTTCCACTTTCTGTTGCATTTCATTGGCATCCAACCCGACTTGATTAGCCGCTTCCCGGAGAACTTGCCATTTACCAATATCCTCACCATGTCCATAAAACTTATCAAAAATCACCCGGTGAAATTCCAAAGCCTTGCCATGCAGGCGAGCATATTCTGTGGATTCGTGTGCCAGACGAGTGTTAGGAATACGATTGGGAAACACCATCTCTAACCCGGCTTCATTTGCCATCTGTTTTAAATGTGCATTGGTCTGCGCCATATGCGCCCTGACATTTTCTGGCAAATCCATGCCTTCTGGGGGTGTGTCCGGTCGCAAATAAAATGGGCGCCAATCTACAGTGACTGGATATTCTTTTGTCAACTTAGCTACCGCACCTTGGCCAACGTAGCACCAGGGGCAGACATAATCGGAATAAATTGTAAGGTTGAATTTTTTCATTCTTTTACTCCAAAAAATAATATGCGAACTTGCATGACGCGAAAATCAATTAGGATCAGAAACATCCTACAATCCAGGTAATCTGGAAAGTAAGGATGATCCTAAAAAGTGACTAATTCTTTGTCACATTCACCCCTCCAAGGGTGCTCAGTGAAGGGCAGCTTTGAAGTGACAGTGGCGGCTTGGTTTAAAACTATTAGTGCCCTTCATGGTTGTGATCTTGCCCATGATGATCTTCTGGCAAATATTGATGCGGGTCGTCCTCGAACGAGCGCTGACAACCAGCAGAACAAAAGTAGTATGTTTGACCAGCATGCTCACTCTTGTATCGAGCAGTTTTGATTTCAACTTCCATCTTGCATACGGGGTCAATTGCTGTAGTCATGAGATTCTCCTTTTCCACTATAGCGATACATTCACCGGTAATAGGGTCACAGTAACCACCTAGATTTGTAGACCCGAAAATGGTTAAGGCGGCTTGTTTTGTAGTTTTCATAGTGCCTCTTCTGGGTACCAATTGGATACCCAATTAACCAATGACGTAAATACACTTAGCAAGTCTTGACCTTTGTCTGTGAGAAAATATTCCACATGCCGCTGTGAATCTGGAACGACCAGGCGTTGAACAACTCCTTCTCGCTCTAGTACTTTGAGACGTTGAGAAAGGGTGCTGGGATTAACACCACCAACTCTTTCTTGCAATTCGCAAAACCGTCGTCTTTCTTGTAGATAGTAAATCAACTCGAGGGTCCATTTGGACCCCAGAAATTGAGTGGCTTTACCAATTGGGCAATTATGATTCATTGTCTCTCCATGCTATATATTTTATAGTAGATATATTTTATATAATTTGTCTTATTTTGTCAAGTAGTGAATAGAGACCCACGAATGAAAACTGAATAGAGACCCACGAATGAAAACTCCATTCCATTGACATCCATTAGTTTCCAACGTACAATACGACAATTCTTTGGTCTTTTTGGAAAAAATATGAAACTTACGCGGCGCCAGGAAATCTTTATTCATCGTTTTCTTGATCTTTATCGGGAATTAAATGGACCGATCCATTACTCATTGTTGGCAGAACGAGTTGGAGTTAGTCCATTTACTGCCTATGACATGCTGCGCTTGCTCGAAGAGAAGGGATATGTCACTTCTGAGTATCGCACAGGGCCTGAAAAACCATCTGTGGGGCGATCTGAAGTTGTATTTTTACCCACAGAGCTGGCTCGCCACCGTTTAGCCGAATTAGCGAATGGTGCTGATCTAGGCAATTGGGACAGTGTCAAGTCGCACATCATGGCAAGAATCCGGGCAGGCGAATTTCAGGATCGTATAATGGCCGAGGAAATGTTAGCACGTGTCCCTCCGGAGGCACCAGAAACCCTTCGTTTCTGCTTTGAAATCATGACTATTTTGGTACTCAGGCTTGGTCGGAAAACAGGTCGCCAAATTCTGACCGAACGACTCCCTCAGTTTTTGGAAATGAAAGGTGCAATTTCTCGTTCCGGATTGCTTCTATTAGGTGGATTTGTTTTAGGACTATCAGCCAATGAGAATGTTGTAGATTTAGATAGGGACCAATCAATCATTGAACAAGTCGAACGGTATCAAGCCCTAGTGATGGAAATGGAACCTCGTCTTTGTCGACGTTTAAGCGATGGCATAAAAGAAATGTTTGCTCTCGTACTTCAGAGCTGATTTTTTGTCTAATATTTTGGTCTTTTTGGGATTTTACAATGACAATTTCTATTGAAGCTCTCCTTTTGACAAAACGTTACTCCTCTCAGACAAAGGAAAGTCGACCTGCACTCGATGCAGTTGATTTACAGGTTGAAGCTGGACACCTGTATGGGTTAGTAGGTCCGGATGGGGCAGGCAAAACTACCTTGCTTCGAATATTATCTACCGTACTCATGCCTACCTCAGGATCTGCTCGTCTGGCAGGCTTTGATGTAATAAAACAATCCGAGCAGGTACGTGCTCGATTGGGATATATGCCGCAGGCATTCAGTCTTTACCCTGACTTGAGTGTTATGGAGAACTTGCGTTTTTATGCCGACATGAATGGTGTGCCGCGAGGAAAACAAAAAGTGCACATCGAAGAATTATTGCAGTTTGCACGCCTAACAGATTTTACATCCCGGCGCAGTGAAAATCTTTCGGGTGGGATGAGAAAAAAGCTAGCTTTAGCTTGTTCCCTAATCCATGAACCTGAAATCCTTCTGTTGGATGAACCCACTACAGGAGTGGATCCAGTTTCCCGGCGTGAGTTGTGGCAATTACTGGCAAAAGTTATCGAACGTGGTGTCACAGTCGTTGTGAGCACACCTTACATGGATGAGGCAGAACGTTGTGATGTTGTCAGTATCATCTATCAAGGCCGGATGTTGACCACTGGCGCACCTGTGGAATTGGAACGGCAGATACCTTTTAAACTTATCGAAGTAAAAGCGAAACCACGCGGGACATTACGAAAGGTAGCAGACAAAACAGAAGGTGTAATTGGCTGGCGCGCTGTTGGTGATCGTCTGCGTCTCTCCGTGACCGATCCAGTTGAAGCCCAAAAGCGGATCGAATCCGATCTACTCAAAGCCGGAGCTGAGATCAGTATTCTACGGGAAGCGCGAGTGATGATGGAGGATGTTTTTATCCATCTAGTCGAAAAGCAGGAGAAACAGGCATGAGCGCAGAAAATTCTGTACAAGCTACCCAACTAACGCGAAAATTTGGTGACTTTATCGCTGTAGATCAAATCAACTTTGATATTCCCAAAGGTGAAATTTTTGGTCTACTCGGTCCGAACGGAGCTGGAAAAACCACTACGATCCGTATGTTATGTGGCATTTTGACACCTACATCAGGGGAAGCCCGTGTCTTGGGATTTGATGTGGCCAGGCAAGCCGAACAAGTCAAACAGAGAATCGGTTACATGTCGCAAAAATTCTCACTTTATAACGACCTGACTGTATCTGAAAACCTGGATTTTTATGCTAACTTATATGGAATCCCGCGTGAGAAGGTAAAACCACGCATAGCAGAATTAATTGAGATGGCTGGTTTACGGGGACACGAGAAACAGTTGACTGGCGACCTTTCAGGCGCTTGGAGACAACGGTTGGCACTTGCATGTGCGATCGTACATGAACCACCGATGATTTTTTTGGATGAACCAACAGCTGGAGTCGACCCTGTATCGCGACGCGAATTTTGGGAAATGATTTATACAATGGCCGGCCACGGAGTAAGCGTGCTTGCTACAACACACTATATGGACGAAGCTGAGTTTTGTAATGTGATTGGGATGATGTATCGTTCGCGCTTAATTGCGCTCAATGATCCGGACTCGCTGAAAGACGCGATGAAAGGCGTTTTATATGAAGTTGATTGCCATGAACCAGGCCGTGCAGAAAAAATTTTATTGGGGTTGTCAGCTGTACAAGATGTGGCGGCTCATGGCGTAATTTTACATGCTCTCATGACCGACGAGAATGAAAAGGTCTTGCTGGAAAAAACGTTACAGGATAACGGGATTGTTATAGATCGAATTGAGCGCGTTTTGCCCACGTTGGAAGATGTGTTTGTTTCGTTGGTAGATCAAGAAAATCGCCTGCATGTGCGGGTAGAAATCGATTAAGGAGGTTCACATGAGACAAAGTATTCGCCGCATGCTGACTATTGTTCGAAAAGAATGGTTGCACATTATTCGTGACCCCCGCACCCTGGCACTGGTGATAGTTTTGCCGGTCATGATGTTGTTCTTATTAGGGTATGCGGTAGCAAATGATGTAAAAGATATTCCTTTGGCTGTGGCCGACCTGTCACATACGGATGCTAGCCGCACCCTGGTGGATAAATTGACGGGCAGTGAGTTTTTTAAATATACACACGCAGCCCAGAGCGAAAACGAGATTTTAGCAATGATGGACGCTGGCACAGTTAAAGCCGGTCTCTACATCCCCGAAAGTTTTGGAAGAGATGTCAGTACTGGGGGGGTTGGAACCATTCAGTTTTACATCGACGGCTCAAATCCGACCATTGCTCAAACCGCTCAACTGGCTGCTGAAACGATTAGCCAATCGATGTCCCAAGAGATTCTTATAAAACGTTTGGAGCGCAGCGGCACAGGGATGCAGCTTAGTCTTCCGGTGGATGCACGCATGCGGTACTTGTACAACCCAGATATGAAGCGAATGAACTTCATGATTCCTGGTTTGGTCGCTATTATTTTACAAATTCAGACATTACTATTGACTGCATTCGCCATCGTGCGTGAACGCGAGCAGGGCACGTTAGAACAGCTCATCGTGACCCCTGTCCGGTCATGGGAATTAATGTTAGGTAAGATTTTGCCTTTCGTTGTAGTTGCTTTTGTTAACGTAGTTATGACCGTGGCAGTTGGTGCTATCTGGTTCGGGGTGAAGGTTGTGGGCAGCATTACACTCCTGGCAGGACTTAGCCTGGTTTTCCTGCTTGGGTCGCTGGGATTGGGTGTGCTCATTTCGAACATTTCCAAAACTCAGATGCAGGCCATGTACATGGCTTCGTTTATCATGATGCCATCTTTTATACTGGCTGGGCTGCTGTTTCCGCGCGAGAATATGCCTTGGCTGGCTTACTATGCCGGCTATTTATTACCCGTGACTTATTTTCTGGAGATTGTACGTGGAATCATACTAAAAGGTGCGGATTTCTTTACTCTATGGATCTGGATCTGGCCAATGGCTGTGTTCAGTATCGTAGTATTCTTTGCTAGTGTTTTAATGTTCCATAAGCGCCTGTAATACTTGACGCTATCAAAAAACCACTTCTCAGTCAGGAGTTTAAAATGAAAAATTACCTTTCCAAATTAATATCGCTCGTTGTCGTCTTTAGCCTCGGATTAACCGGATGTCAAAGTCTGAATGGCCAAAGCACTTCGCAACTCAATGCTTCGGGGACAATTTCTGTGGCCCAGGTGAATATTGCCCCACAAGTAGGCGGTATGGTCGTTTTGGTCAGTACTGAAGAAGGCTCACGAGTGAAAAAAGGCGATGAATTGTTCCGATTGGATGATTCTATGCTCAAAGCGCAACGTGATCAGGCCAATGCAGCGATTGCAATGGCTGAAGCAGCCTTGAGTACTGCAAAAGTTCAATACGAACTTGTCCTGAATGCTGCTCGTCTTCAGGATCAGCAGAGCCGCATGACCAGTTGGAATATTACCCAACCCAGTCAATTTGAACTGCCTGCCTGGTACTTCGACAAGGCTGAAAAGATCACATCGGCTAAAGCTGAAATGGAATCAGCACGGATTGACCTTGATGAAGAGGAATCAGGCCTCCAAAAAGTTCTCACGGACAATGCTTCTCAGGGATTCTTGAATGCTGAAAAACGCGTGGCTAACGCACAGGTTGCATTCCTGATTGCTGACCAGGTTCTTAAACAAGCAAATAGCGCGCAGGATAAGGTAGATTTGCAGAACTTTGCCCAAGACCAATTTGATACAGCAGAAACCGAATTGACCTTTGCCCAGACTAACTATAATCGTTTATTAACGACCCAGTCTGCTAAAGACGTGCTGGAAGTTCGTGCCCGGGTACGGGTGGCGCAGGAACGTTTTGACCGTGCCTTGGATTATTACAATTCGCTTATGAGCGGGGATCAGTCTTTACAGGTTAAGGCTGCCGAGTCAGGAGTAAAACAAGCCGAAGCTGCATTATCGCAGGCGCAGGCTGCTCTCGCCTTGTTGGATGTACAACTGGAGAAAACCATCGTTACTGCACCAGTAGATGGTACAGTGCTAACTCGTAATTTAGAAGTCGGCGAAACACTCGCCCCCACTGGTGTTGTGATAATCATTGGTCAATTACAGGAAGTAAACTTGACTGTATATATTCCAGAAACCGAATATGGAAGAGTAAAACTTGGAGACCAGGTCTCAATAACTGTGGATTCATTCCCCGGGGAAACCTTCAGTGGCACAGTGGTTTATATATCGGATCAGGCTGAGTTTACTCCACGCAATGTCCAAACGGTGGAAGGGCGGAAAACAACAGTATATGCAGTCAAGTTGAGAGTGCCTAACGCTGATCTAAAACTTAAGCCTGGAATGCCAGCAGATGTTACGTTTGATATTAAATAGAAATAACCGCAGCCATTCTTGTAATAAGAAATACAAATGATATTTCTATTGGAATTTCATTCAAATCAGGTAAAACACTCAACCGTAGATTGCAACGAACATTTACCGTTGAGGTTGAGTGTTTTACCAATCTCATAAAAATAGAAATTTCGAAAGTTCAAGTTTTGAAAAGGATACATGAATGGAATCTTTACCTGGTCATGGTTCATGTTTTGTTTGTGGAAATACCAATCCACATAGTATCGGCATCATCTGGCAGAAGAATCCGAGTGGACGGATTGAGTCAGCCTTTGTATTTAATATCCACCAACAGGGCCCCCCAGGGTTTGTTCATGGAGGAGCGTCAGCAGCTGTGATGGATGAGGCGATGGGCGTAGCTATTTGGCAGGCAGGATATCGGGCGGCTACGGTCCATCTTGAATTGGATTATCGAAAACCAATTCCGATAGGCGAGGAAATTCGAATTGAGGGCTGGTTGTTTTCTGAAGAAATTGATTCGGTCACTGCACGAGGCATTATCTACTTATCTGACGGGATTATCGCCGTTGAAGCTCGTGCCAAATATGTGAATGCTCCTCATCTATTTAAGAGTTTTCCTCTACCGAGCAAGACCTCTGTAATAGACTCTCCGTCTATTCCACATCAATAACTTCATATCATAAGATATATGAAACTAACGAAGAAAATTATCTGGGTTGCAATATTTGCGATAGCCATGGCTTTTTTGGAAGCAGCAGTTGTCGTGTATTTACGACGGTTGTATGGCATCTCCGATCTAATCCTTACTGTACCCCCTTTTGACACTCAGATCACCCGGATTGAATTAGGAAGAGAACTGGCAACTTTAGTCATGCTACTTTCATTTGGTTGGGTAGCAGGACAAAAACTTCAATCCCGTTTGGGGTTTACCTTAGTTGCATTTGGAGTATGGGATTTTTTTTATTACCTGTGGCTGAAGGTTTTTATCGCATGGCCATCCACCTTGCTTGATCCCGATCTGCTTTTCCTCATTCCATTACCATGGTGGGGCCCCGTCATTGCACCTATATTGATTTCCCTATTAATGGTCATAAGTGGAATATTGGCTGTCTTTAGAGAGGATCAAGGATATTTCATTCGATTCTGGATTTTCGAAGCGATCGCTTTGTTAGTCGGTATCTTGGTAATGCTGTATGCGTTTATGCAAGATGCATTATTCATCCTTCCTGCGAGTCCAAGCTTACTCAGTCAATTGAAGCCATCTCAATTTAATTGGGCAGTGTTCCTGGCAGGATTATTCTTGAGTGGGTTTGCAGTTTGGCGAGTTACAAAAAGAACATAATAACCAAAAATGAAAATCCGAATTTGCTTTCCCGATGCTCTGGTTTTCCCTGAATCAAACACTCTCCCAAAAAGGTCTTTACTATATTCAAAATCGAATTAGGAATAACGTTTCATGGTATCGAATGGATCAATGAGGAAGTTTTCCTTGAATAAGCTTATTGGAAGAATATTTACCTAGTTGAAATGGAGTTGACTATGAAAGTGCGTTATCTCGGGCACTCGTGCGTAGAAATTGTTGGCAAGCATCACGTTCTCATTGATCCGGATTTTACTCGGAACCCTGAACCCGGGGTGGAGTACATTTGTATTTCACACGCCCATAAGGATCATATTGGCCGGGTGGCAGAAGTGCCTACTGGCATAGTCCTTGCTTCGCCTGACGTTTGTGAGATAGCTGAGAAGATGGGAGTACCTCGAGTACGCCTGCGTCCCGTTACACCTGGAGAACAAGTTATGAATATCTCCATTCTTCCAGGATACAGTATGGTTGATCAACCAATTTACACATTTTTCTATTTTCTTTTCAAGCGGCGGTTCCCAGATCCTGGTGGCACTCCGCTTTCATTTCTGATTCAGGATGAAGCCGACCTTTTACATATTGGCGATGCCCACATAGCACCATTGAATGTTTATCCTGACATTTTGTGCCTACCCTGGCGAACCACTCCGTTTGGGCCAAAACGTTATAAATCTACGGTAATTAGCACTGCAAAGCTATTTAATGCTCCTTACATTCTTCCCATCCATTTTGACCTCCCAGGAACAGAAGCTAACCCATCAGAAATTAGGAACCGAATAAATGCAACTGTTCTTGATGGAGAAAATTGGCACAGCTTTCAAGACAAAAAAGAAGTAACGATTAATTGATATAGGAGAAACAATGAAAAAGCAAAAAGTGGCAATTGTAACAGATGGAGCTTGTTCTCTGATCCCTGCTCAAGGGGAACAACTTGGAGTCCATATAGCCCCGGTTTACGTGAATTTCGGTGATAAAACCTATCGGGCCGGCGTGGATCTGGAAGCATCTGAATTTTATCGTATGATGCAAGCCAGTAAAAAACTACCCACAACGGCACAACCCACGGCTGCTGATTTTATCAAACTGTATACCAAGCTGGCGGATGAAGTGGATGAAATTGTCACAATCGTGATTTCTCACCATATGAGTGCGACTCTTCAATCCGCCGAGATGGCAAATGAACAGTTCTCCAAAGTGCCGGTCCATATCATTGACTCTGAATCGGTTTCTTTAGGGTTAGGTTTGATGGCGATAACCGCCGCACGCGCAGCTTCGCAAGGGCAAGATGCACAAGCTGTGATTCGCTTGGTAGAAAATATCAAACAAAGGATCAATGTTATTTTCACAGTAGATACACTAGAGTATCTGCATAAGGGAGGGCGTATCGGTGGGGCGACAGCGTTCCTAGGTTCTGCATTGAGCATAAAGCCAATTCTTTATATAAAAGATGGAAGGATTGAGCCTTTAGAGAAGCAGCGTACCCGCAAACGCTCGATCGCGCGATTATTAGAAATCATGGAAAAGAAAATTGGCGGTGGTGAAGTTCATGTTGCCATTCTACATGGCAATATTCCGAATGAAGCCCATGAACTGGAACAGCAGATCCGTGAAAGATTCAATTGTGTTGAATTGGTCACATCCGAAATGGGACCTGTGATTGGGGTTCATGCCGGACCAGGTACTTTGGGTTTGGTCTTTTACAGTTTGTCTGATTGAACACCAGAGTGACATATAGATCCAGTATACTGCTCCGTTTCGCAATTTCTGAGGTTGTTCGACACGACAAGCCAATATGGCTATTAGCAGATTTTCCCCAAAAGGTAAACCTTTCCTTTGAGATTTAACTGTTGAATGGCTGATTCCGATGTCTTCAAAAGCATTGAGGCTTAGGACACATAAGAGGTGAAAGCAATTTTCGCTATTTTGGTGAATGATTTCCTAGGATCGTATTGATTGCGATCGCGAAGGTGGATCATAGGGATTAGTAATCGGTGAATCCCAAGCAATTAAAATCCCAGCACCTAGATTTCTCAACCCTATAAATAAAGTGCCGTCGCTTTTTTTACAAAAATCTTAGAATACAATAATACTCTTTCACAAAATTAACTCCGTGTCATCCTCCAGTTCCATCCACAAAATGCAACGCGGGCTTTTTGTATGATTACTTGGGATAAACCAATAAATTTTTACGTCGCGAATACTGCTCCTCGGTTTGTCATCACCATCGTCCATCATAAATAATATGAATGGGCCAGATATGTTCTGACCGGAAATCCCTCTCTTTTGACTAGATTCAAAAAAGTACGTTATAATAAATTCGTAAATTTCGGATATTTATAAAAAGGAACATACTTAACACCCGCAACAGTTTTGAGTCAGCTCTGTGAAATTTACACCTTGATGGAGATTTCCGTGCATTACTTGATCGTTACGGAACGACTGGGATTCGGAAACGTTACAGTGCATGAAATTATATGGAAGAATTAATCAAAGCAATCTTTTTACGAAAAAGGTTCCCTACTTCCAAGAGGCATTATGCAAATCAGACGTACGATAAATGGCAGCATCCGACTAACGAGGTTCAAGGAGTACCTGGCTTTTGTTATTGTAACTACCCTGTTGGGTGCTACGGCTGCAAGCAATGGTTCATTTGGATGGAAACTGATCGGAGTTCTTTTAGCAAATTGGCTGGCTGTAGCCTTTGCTTTCATGATCAATGATGTTGAAGATGCTGAAGATGACGCATTAACTCCGCATAAATGTCAACGGAACCCGGTCGCTGCGCGGGATCTATCCCCCTTTACTGCGCGGTTGTTGAGCTTTAGTGTGGCTGCGGGATCCGCGCTCGTCTATTCCACTCTGGGAAAAACAACCTTCCTCTTGGGTATGATCACTCTTTTGATCAGTTTCTTGTATTCTTGGAAACCGGTTCGCCTGAAGAATATCGCTTTTGTTGACTTTTTCGTACATGGCTTTATGCTTTCCGGGTTACAGTTCCTCACGGGTTATTTTACTTTTGATCCAGCCCCTTTCATGCACTGGATATTTCCCTTTCTTTTTGTTTTCTGCATCAGTTGTTATGGCGAGATGTTTAATGAAATGCGTGACCTGGACGGCGATTTAGAAGCGGGTCTCAAACATACTGCCGCGGTCTTGGGTCCCAGGGTTACTGCCAGGTTAATGGGTACAGTGATGGTTTTAGCGTTAATTTCAGGGATTATGACAGTCTTTGTCATACGTTTGATTGACGCCTGGGTCTTGTGGCTTGTTCTTGCCCTTTCGCTGATCTTTATCATCCCTTCAGTCATCCGGATTCGCCAGTGCAAGAATGGAATCGCCCTGCAGGAGTCCTTTCAAAAACCGCTTGAATACGCTGCGGCGCTTGCCTTGGGCAGCCATTTCACCTGGTCATGGGCATTACAGCACGTTCTTCCTTGGTTGGCCGCATTTCGCTTACCCATTTAACCATAGCCTTTCTGAGCCATTGACAAGCTTCAAGTAAGTAGGGTAAAATATATTCGTTATTTTCGGACAATTATGAAAAAGAAACTTACATACCGCCAATTACAATTTTTAAGCCAGTTCCTGGACATCTACCGGGAAATGGAGCATTCCGTGCATTACGTGACGGTCGCCGAACGCTTGGGCATCGGGAAAGTTACGGCGTATGAGATGTTGCGTCTTCTGGAAGAAAAGGGGCTTGTACAGGCTGAGTACCAATCGAACCCGGATCAACACGGACCAGGTCGTTCAACTGTCCTCTTTTATCCGACGCAAGAAGCCAACCGTTTGATCAACGAATTGGCTGGCAATCCAGCTGATATAGAAAATTGGCAGGTTGTCAAAGAACAAATCTTACAACAGCTACGACATGGAAAAGCTGGCGGTTACGAAGAGTTGCTCTCCAATCTTCTGGTTCGTATTCCCGAAAGGCGTTCCCCACTCATTTTTGTTACAGAACTGATCACTGCCGTGATCCTAATGTTGACGACGATCCAGGATGCGCCTGAAATTTGTGCGTTGTTGGAACGTCTACATCAAATAGGATTGCCCAAAAAAATCAACTTAAGTGTAATGAGTGGAATCGCAATGTTCCTGTCTGTTATAGAACGTGCCAATCGTCGTTATTCCACTATCTTGCTTGCTCAATTCAGTCGGTATGAGGATGCACTTTCGCAATTGAGTGAGGAAAGCCGGCAACAGTTGGGTGAGTTCACGCGGGAAGTAGTCCAAATCCTTTCTAGTTAATTTTTTTTATCTAATATTTTCGTTATTTTCGAATAGGAGATTCAATGACCAAGATCGCGATTTTGACAGACAGTACTGCAAATCTACCCGTGGAATGGGTTGAGAAAAATAACGTCCGGGTGATTCCCCTCAAGATCCATTGGGGAAACGATACTTTTCTCGACGGTGTAGATCTCACACCTAACGAGTTCTATACGCGATTGTCTCACAGCAAAACTCTTCCCACAACCTCACAACCTTCTATCCAAGATTTTCTTCAGGCTTTCGAAAGCCTGGCCAATCAAGCGGATGGCATAGTCGTACCGCTGATTTCCTCTGGCATCAGTGGCACCGTGGCATCAGCTCTGGCCGCCGTTCGCGAATTTTTCCGCGTGCCGGTTGAGATTGTAGATACTCGTGTCACGTCGGCCGGGCAAGGGTTAGTTGTAATGGCAGCAGCCCGGGCGGCGGCACAAGGAAAATCACTTCAGGAAGTGCGTCAGGCGGCAGATGAGGTTGTTCAGCGCCTGCATTTGTTTTTTGCAGTAGATACATTGGAATATTTGCATCGTGGCGGGCGTATAGGCGGTGCTTCCCGCTATTTGGGCACGGTGCTCAACATCAAGCCTATCCTATACTTTGACTTGGATGGGAAACTTGATGCCCTGGAGCGTGCGCGAACCAAAGGCAAGGCTTTACAACGATTGACGGCTCTGGCGGAAGAGAAAGCCAATGGGCATCCCCTCCATCTCAGTGTCATCCATGCCAACGCTCCAGAGATCGCCCAAGAATTTCGCGAGCAAATTACTCACCGTCTTCATTGCGAAGAAGTATTCACATTGGAACTTAGCCCGGTCATCGGTGTCCATGTGGGGCCGGGAACGATTGGCGTTGCCTTTTATACAGAAGACCTATAACCCGAAAGGAGGTTGACATGCGTACTTTTTTTGAACGGAGTTTCCTGGTAGGAATCGGCCTGCTATCCATAACTCACGAGAAAGCCCAAAAGATCGTGGATGAACTGACCCGGCGAGGTGAGGTTCAAAAGGATGAAGCGAAGGATTGGGTCGAACAGCTGGTTCAGCGTGGCGAGGAAGAACGCCAGAGTTTGCGTAAACTGATCCGCGATGAGGTGAAGAGCGCCCTGGATGAATTGGGCCTGGTTACAAAACAAGATCTCCAGGACCTGACCACCAGGATAGACGCTATGGGTAAGCAGGGCAAGGCATAGGTGAGATGAGTGCGATGGATTTCTTCTTGCCCATCCCTGGCTTATTCTCGTTGGCCTGCTCATCAGCGCCTGCATCCCCTGCGTGTGGTCTACTATGAATACCGTTGACTGTTTCATAAACTGCCACGCCAATTGTAGAGGCTCTTTTCAATAGTGGAGAGACGATCGAGTCGTTCCGGCTGAATCCATGAATCCTACTATCAACGATCCCGTCATATACGGATACCTGCTACTTCTCTGTGGGCTGACGCTTGTTCTGGCGTGGTACCTGGAGTGGTGGAAGAAGAACCATAAATAGATTCAAGGAGATAAACATTTCGTGAGATGGACACGGTGGTTAAATTGTATCCTGGTACGCCGGTTACCTCCGCAGGAATTGGTTAATTTGACTGTAGAAGTATGGCCGCAGATGTGGAAACGCATCCCACGCGAGCAGCGGGTGGATTTCCTGATAAATGTGGCCGAGAAACACCACGGCACATTCCTGGAAGACCTGAGCCGCGAAGAGCGAACATCTCTGATGAATTCCCTGCTGCCTCTGATCGTTCGCGAATTCCCCTTGGCCAACCTGGATTTCCTCACAGCCTATCCCTCTCCAGGTGAAGGTTATCAGACGGAGGCCTCTGACTGATGAAGATCGCACTCACAACCGATTCATTTGTTGAAGGTCAGGGCGGCGTCTCGACCGCTGTTGCCGCGCTGGCCCGCACCCTGCACCAGCGTGGACATCAGGTTATCGTCTTTTCAGCCGCTGATCCTTCCCACAAACATACTGATCTGGACGTGATTGGTTTGCGGGCGTTGCGTTATGAACGCTTCCCCGGCGGTCGCGCTCCCGTGGGTCCTGTAAAACTGACCCGCGAGCTGGCTCGCTTCCATCCCGACGTGATCCACAACCACTCAATGAGTGTGATGGGCATGCAGGCCCTGGTTGCAGCTCGCCTTCTAGGCATTCCTATTCTGGGTACCTGCCATGTCTATCTGGCAGGCTTTCTCAACTATGCACCGGTTTCTCTGGTTGGATTGCCATTGGTAGAGAAGGCAGCCTGGCAATATACGGTGACTTTTTTCAACCGCTTTCCGCACGTCACCACACCATCTGAAGGGATGCGGCAGAGGTTATTGTCTGCCGGACTGCATGTTCCGTCCGCAGTCGTCTCCAATGGTGTGAATACCAACCTGTTTCACCTCGGCTCATTGCATTCTCAATCAAAACCGCAATCCCTCACAGCCTTGCACGTGGGACGGTTGGGATATGAGAAACGAGTGGACCTCGTTCTGCGTGCTTTTGCTCGTATTTCTCTCATATTCCCCCAGGCTCGCCTGGTAATTGTCGGGGATGGACCCCAGGCTCACCAATTACAATCACTGGCCGAGGAACTGTGCATTGCTCACAGGGTGAATTTTATCGGTAAGGTTTCGCATGACCAACTACCGGATCTCTATCGTCAGGCCAATCTCTTTGTAACAGCCTCCCCCATCGAAACGCAAGGACTGGTGGTGCTGGAAGCCATGGCCAGCGGTTTACCCATCATTGGTGTGAATGCCTTGGCTTTGCCGGAATTAATCCACTCTGGTGTAAATGGATTACTGGCTCCAGCCGAAGATGATTTGGCATTATCCGAGGAGATGGCTTGTTTGCTTGAATGCGACACGCTACGTCACAAAATGGGAAGAGCCTCGCGTCAGATCGCATTGCAGCATAGCATGCCTTATGTGACGGAAATATATGAAGCAATTTACAAAGAACTGTGTGAAAAGACTCGGCCTGGCTGGCTTTCGTACCTGCATCCCATCCCAATACTCACCCCGGACTGGACGGTCTTAAGGGCAAAAGCAATGGCCTTGCAAAGTGCCGGCCTGAAATGTGCCATGCGATCAACGAAAACCTTTGATCAAAAGGCTAAGCAGGTGTTCACACCAATCATCGAATTTCTGCAGAGCAGACTGCCGTAATACAGAAACAAACATGCTATGCATAGTTTGCCAGTTGCGTCACTGATTAATCGGAGGAAATAAAATGTTTCTAACACTTGTTACCAGAAAGTCGTTCGAAAAGCCAGGAGCGGAAGGGTCGGTTTTAACAACGCCCTTGTTAGCACACTCAGAGCTTTTGCGCCATAAGTTCATACAGGCAATGCAAAAGTACATTCAGGTTGCTCGAATTCCGATAAGCCCTATTTCCACTCATCAATTTGGAGGAAAAAATGACTACAAATCACTTTAAAAAAAGAACGTTGAAAAACACAGCTTTCGATTGGGGGTTGGAATGCGTTGTGCGCTCAGCCCCACTGCTATCAAAGTCGGCGAGATTGCGCAGGGGTGTTTTACAGACCGGAAAGTATATCGCTACTCGTTTACGACCTGCAGATCCACTACTGTCATCTTTACCCCCCGGAGTTCTAACCGACCAGGCGGAATTTGGGCAGGCTTTCATGCAAACTTTCGACCGTATTCTTGCCCGCAGATTGTCTGAGGCAACACTCCGAAAGCTTTCCGGCAACCTGATCCATGGAGCCCTGGTTCAGGGTGGGGAACGATCAGCGATCACTCGCTTTTCGAAACAATTTGGGATGAATCCTCCAAGTACGTTGACCATTAGTCCTGGGAAGACTTGCAATTTGCAATGCACAGGTTGTTATGCAAGTGCTGAACCAACGGCAGAAAAGTTGGATTGGTCTACCTTTGACCAGATTATCACAGAAGCGAAAACGCTCTGGGGCGTACGGTTCTTAGTGATCAGCGGCGGGGAACCGCTGGCATACCGATCCGAAGGAAAAGGGTTGTTGGATGCAGCAGAAAAGCATCCGGATGTATTCTTCACGTTCTATACCAATGGCACCTTGATCGATGAGAAAACTGCCCAACGAATGGCGGCATTGGGGAATGTGACCCCAGCTATTTCGGTTGAGGGTTGGAGAGAGCGAACCGATGAACGGCGCGGTGCGGGCGTTTTTGACAAGATTCTGGCGGCCATGGAACGATTACGCAGGGCCGGCGTATTTTTTGGCATCTCCTTAACAGCCACAAGAAATAATGCCGAGGAAATACTCTCAGACAAGTTCATTGACTATTTTTTCGAACAACAGGGCGCTTTTTATGGGTGGATCTTCCAATACATGCCCATCGGTCGTTCGTATACCCTGGATCTGATGCCAACCCCGGAACAACGACTTTGGATGTGGAAGCGTTCATGGGAGATCGTCAGGTCACGCAAAATTTTCCTGGCTGATTTTTGGAATCATGGCACAGTCTCCAATGGGTGTATTGCTGCTGGTCGTGCACGTGGCGGAGGATATATGTATATTGACTGGAATGGCCATGTTTCACCCTGTGTTTTTGTGCCTTATTCACCTGTAAATGTCAATGACATTTATGCAAAAGGCGGTACGTTAAACGATACCTGGACAAATCCTTTTTTTGCAGACATACGCGGTTGGCAAGAAAGTTATACACAAAGCAAAGGTAACTGGTTGGCACCCTGTCTGAACCGAGATCATCATGGCGTCTTAAGCCGGTTAATCGCTAAGCATGAGCCGGATCCGATCGACGAAAATGCACACATGGCGCTGTTAGACCCGGATTACGAGCATGGGTTGGAGCATTATGGCAAGCTTTATGGAAATCTATCTGAACCGGTCTGGCGCAATCACTACCTGCAAGATCGACCCCAAGAAGGTTTACATGTCAGTAGATCTTAACCAAACGATCATTCCTTTCCATCTGGGAATTATCATGGATGGTAATGGCCGCTGGGCGCAGCATCGCACTCTTCCTCGGGTGGCCGGGCATCAAGCTGGTGTGCAGGCAGTCAAGCGTACCATTGAAGCTTGTGCCGAACTTGGAATTCAGGTTTTGACACTGTATACCTTCTCTACCGAAAACTGGTGCCGCCCTCTCGAAGAAGTTGAATTCCTGATGCGATTAGCCGAGGAATACACTTTGCACGAAACGCCCGACTTACAGCGCAATGGCGTTCGCTTGCAGCTCATGGGGCGCAGGGAAGGGCTTCCAACCTCATTGGTAGAGGTCTTGGATAAAGCTGCATCACATACAAAAGACAATTCTCGACTTATCTTGAATCTGGCATTCAATTATGGCGGGCGGGCAGAAATTGTTGACGCCATGAAAGCAATCATTACGGAGCACCAAAAAGGCAATCTAGATGTTTCTGAAATTGACGAAACGACCTTTTCTCATTATCTGTATTGTCCGGATTTGCTTGATGTTGATCTGATCATGCGTACGGGCGGTGAATGGCGCCTGAGCAACTTCCTTCTCTGGCGTGCAGCTAACGCAGTTTTCTGGAGTATGCCTGTTCTTTGGCCTGATTTTCGAAAAGAGCATCTCCTAGAAGCGATTGGTATCTATACTAAGCAAATTAGAGGTGGCAATGATAACGCATAACAGGTCATCTGTTGGACTGGCATTAAGTGGCGGTGGTGCGCGTGGACTAGCTCATATCGGCGTACTGCGCGTATTGGAACGCGAAGGGATTCCGGTT
>PHBS01000045.1 GCA_002841995.1 Chloroflexi bacterium HGW-Chloroflexi-8 | reverse complement strand
AAATCGTGGCATATTGTTCATCAAAGGTTATGCCTAAAAGTTCTTTAAAAAACAGGATCACGAGTAATACAATTACTAAATCCATAATCAACATCACCCACAGATCAGCGATCGGAACTGCCAAAATACTGCCAAACAGGTAACTCATTAAATCTGCTTTATAACCGGGTGTGAGGTCCAGGAAAATGATGCCAATAGCCATTCCAATCGCCCACATGACACCAATGATTGAATCTGCGCGTTCTTTCGTTTTTCTTTGAACCAGCCCCATTCCAAATGCGGAAGCCAGACTAAATATAATTGCTCCCAAAACCGGACTCCAGCCAAAATAATAGGTCATTCCTATCCCACCATAAGCGGCATGAGCTATTCCCCCTGAGATAAAGACAATTCGTTTTATGACTACATAAGTTCCAATGATTCCACAAGCGACACTGACCAATAAACCCGCCAACAAGGCGTTTCTCATAAAATCGTATTGGAGCGCTTCTGCAATCGCAGTGATCATTTTGGGGTTCCCTCATGGTTTGGAAAAACACGGTGAGGTAAACCATGGGCTATCAAATCTACAGGACATTGATAAGTCGCTTCAATCATCTCAGGTGTTAGTTCTTTTCCACCATGATAGTGCAGATTCCGATTTATACATCCCACGGTTTTTGTATAGGAAGAGACTGCACTCATATCGTGTGTAATCATCATGATTGTGATTTTTTCATTAAGTTTATTAAGTAGAGAAAAAATTGAATTACTCACCTGGGGATCGATATTGGAGGTTGGTTCATCCAAAATCAATACTTCTGGTTCCGATGCCAACGCACGGGCTATGTATACTCGTTGCCTCTGTCCACCGGATAAATCCCCGACAGGTTTTTTGTAGAACTCCAACATTTCTACATTATTAAGAGCTGATTCAACAATTTGCTTGTCGTTTTGGTTATATTGATGAAGCAATCCGCGTTTTCCCAATCTACCCAATTGAACCACATCCCAAACGCTTATTGGAAACTGACGGTCAAAATCTACTACTTGTGGAACATAACCAAGATATTTTCTTCCAATTTCGACTGGCATTCCTTTTATGGTGACGCTCCCACGGGTTGGTTTTAGCAATCCCAACAAAACTTTTATGAGCGTGGTTTTCCCGCCACCATTTGGACCGATCAATCCTATAAAATCACCTTCGTACTCTTTAAAATTAATATTCTCGAGGACTGGCTCATTTTCATAGCCTGCATCCATATCGATGATATCAATCATTATTTGTTTTTTGGAAGTTTTTAACATTTATTATTCAGGATCCTGATTTTATTTTACCAATGTTTCGGCTATTATCCGACCAATTGATCTCAGGTTTTCAAGCCAGTCATATTCCAATGAACTGATAGGAATTACTTTACCGTCAATTTCTGTCGCAATCGTCTCAGCTGACCTTGTGCTAAACTCAGGTTGAACAAAAATGACCTTTATCTGGTCAGTGGTAGCCAGATTGATAATTTGAGACATCTCTTTTGCGCTTGGTTCAGTCCCACCAATTTCAATAGCAATTTGTTCCAAACCATAATCCCGGGCAAAATATCCCCAGGCAGGGTGATAGACCATAAATTTACGATTGGTTAGTTCTTTAAATTCTGTTTTTAATTCCTGATCCAGTTGATCGATATCAGCCAAAAATTTCGTCAGATTGTCGCGATAATCTTGCTCGTGGGCTGGATCAAGTTGTATTAATAGATCAGTGATATTCTGAGATTGGATTTTAACGAGTTGGGGAGAAGTCCAAATATGCGGATCCAACTCTTTTTCAGAATGGCTTCCGGTTGTTGTTTCTTCGCTTGCATGAAAATGATCTTCAAGAGGCATGCGCTCAATCCCGGTTGAACTGTCAAATATCAGCAAATCCGGGTTGGACGCCTTGATTTTCTCGACCCAAACTGCTTCAAAGGGAGCTCCAACCTGAATATAAGCTGATGAAGCAGTGACTGCACGCATTTGTGCGGGAGATGGCTCGTAATTTTCGGGGCTTTGCCCAGGTTGAACAAGGACATTAACACTGAAATGATCACCTGCCAGTCTTTCGACAAAATATTTTTGCGGAATGATACTGACTGAAATAACATTCTGTGATGGAAGATTGCTATTCGTCGATTGACACCCAGTAAATATTAGTAGCATCATAAATAACAAAAACAAACCGAACAGGTTTGTTAAATGTTGTATATATTTTTCCTTATTGAAAACGATTTTCATTATCAGCAAAGTTTAACACACGCCATTTTTACTGTCAAACAAGATGTTAAGGAACATACGTTCCAGATGTTTACTGATTTTTCTATAAAACCCGCTCAGCTACAATTAATCCGCCCGAAATTAAAATTGTAACCAGTAGCAAAATCAGATCAAGTGGCTTGTAATGCACATCTTTGACGTAAGTTCTGGTCGGAAAACATCCAAATGCACGGCATTCAAGAGAAGTTGCGGTTGTCTCGGCTTTTCGTAACCCGTTAATCAGTATGGTAAATATATACCTTCGCCATAATTTAAAACGATGTCCGAATTTGGAATTGGTTGGTTTTCCACGTATCGAATGTGCGGCTTTGACCGCATCTACTTCTTTTTGAATGAGTGGCAAAAAACGCATTGCCAAAAACACCGCAAAGGCGCCACGATAAGGAACTCCTGCTTTGGTTAATGAAACCATGAGATCGCGCGTATCCGTTGTCCAAATAAGAATAAAACTTGCTAAAACCACCACAGATAAACGGAAAAAGAAAATTGGACCTTGCAAAAGTCCATTATCAGTAATGTGTAAAGGTCCTAATTTAAAAACAACATTTCCAGGATCAACAAAAAAATGAAAGAACATTAACAACAATCCAAGTCCAAAAATAATTTTTCCGCTTCCCAATATTTGTTGGAAAGGTATTTTCCCTGCAATCATGGCAACAAGAAGAATTGTTAAGAACATGACTGCACCAGAGATCGGTGAGCGATAGATAAATAATCCAATAGCTACAACAAAAACCCAGGCAAGTTTTACCAGGGGATAAACACTATTCAGGTAGGATTTCCTATTTTCAAATACCAGACCATGTTCGCTAGTTGACATATTGATCCTCCGAAGCCAACGAATATTCCAAAGCATTCAGAAAATCATCCGTTGTACTGATTGAACAACACACACAACCGCCTTCATCTTCATACTGTTTCAATAATTCCTGCAATAATGTTGGTCGCAAATTGGCTGACTCAAGTAATTCTTCAGAGCAAAACAGGTTGGATGGTTCGCCTTCATATAAAATTTTGCCATCAGCCATCACCAGAACACGGCTGGCGTATTCTTGGACCAGCCGCATATCATGCGTGATCATAACAACGGTGACGCCCAATTTACGAATACTTTCCATTAATGCCATCAGATTCTGGGTCATTTCCTTATCCTGGCCATAGGTTGGTTCATCCACAAGAAGTACCACCGGATTACAGACCAGCATGGTTGCGACACCCAACCTGCGTTTTTTCCCAGCAGACAAGGCAAATGGGTGAATTTTCTGGAAATCAAGCAAGTCGAGGCGAGTCATCCAATCTTCAACCTGTTTCCTGACTTCATTCGGATCGTCAACTCCACGCGAGAGAAGCGAATATGCAATTTCATCAAACGCTGTATCCGTTAAGAATTGGTGTTCCGGATTTTGAAAAACCAATGCAATTTTTTCTGACAGGGACTCAACCTTCCATTTCGCTGCTGGCTTATCAAACAGGCTCAGATTTCCAATTTGCGGTTTAAGCAAACCGACCATCAGTTTTGCCAGGGTACTTTTCCCAGCACCATTTCGCCCAACAATGGCAAGCATCTCACCGGGGAAAATATCAAATGAAACATCATTAAGTGCTTTGAAACCATTGTTGTAAGTAAATTCCAGATTTCTGGCAGAAATAAGAGGGTTAGAAAGAGGTAAAAGGGTACGGTTTGCGGATCTTTCTTGTTCCAGTTTTAGATTGATTCTCAGCAGATTTTCCTGATTCAAAACGTGCAACGTTTCTTGAACCGTAATAGGAATCCGATCCAAATTCACTTTGAAAC
Source organism: Chloroflexi bacterium HGW-Chloroflexi-8 (assembly GCA_002841995.1). GTDB lineage: Bacteria > Chloroflexota > Anaerolineae > Anaerolineales > Anaerolineaceae > UBA6170. The sequence goes on along the minus strand of PHBS01000045.1, from coordinate 19,723 downwards.
GATCACGCAGTGCAATTCCGATTTCAACCGTTTCTGGCAGCCAAATCCCCAATCGAGTCAACATCTCACTGCCAAATTCTTTCAGGACTTGTTGAACATTCCCATTAGCAATAATTTTTCCTTCATCAAGTACCAACAATTGGTCGGCAGCAGAAAGAATAAAATCATCCAGCTCACGAGTAACTAAAAGTATCGTCATACCTTGATTTCTTAATTCCAGGATCAGTTCGTGAACACTTCGGGTTGCGGAAGGATCCAGGTTGGCAGTGGGTTCATCCAAGACTACCATTTTTGGATGCATCGCCAGAATAACAGCCAGACCCAACTTTTGTATCTGCCCTCCGGATAAATTCCATACTAAATTATTCCTTTGCGGTTGCAGTTGTATCAACTCTAAAAGTGAATTTACACTCGTTTTTATTTCCTGAGCATCAATCAGTAAATTCTCCGGACCAAAAGCGATCTCATCTTCCACATATAATGTCGCAAACATGCTCTCAGGATCCTGGAGCATGTGACCCACGAGTTGAGAAATGTTTTTCACCGCTAAATCATTCGTATTTTGCCCCCCAACAAAAACCGTTCCCTCCAGCTTTCCTCCCAATAAATGTGGAATTTCGCCATTAAATAAACTGCAGAGAGTTGACTTTCCACTTCCACCTGGACCAACCAGAACGTTGATTGTATTTGGTTGTATTTCCAGAGATAAGTCCTTTAAAGTCGGGGTCTCTTGATTCCAATGGGTATAAAAGACATTCTTAATTTTAATAAATGGTTCTGAGGATTCGATTACCATTATTCCTGTTCCAATAAGATATTTTTAATACTTAAACAAGTCACTCCTACTCTATCGCCGGATAGAGTAGGAGTGAAATTATAAATCAATTTCTCATCCAGCTGACCGGATCAAACCTGTTTTAGCGATTGCTTTTGAAAGCCAATAGCCTAATAAACCGCTCAATACTGCTCCTGACACCAGATTGATTGGAATCGCCAGCCAGACATCTTTCGCTGTAGAAGGATCCCAACCATAAAATATTGAAGTCCAAACGGTACCAAATTGTGAAGAAGCAGCACCAGCCATGACTGCGGTAAGCAGACCAAATTTTGAATAGCCACTAATCGCCATGACCGCTTCAACACCCAAACCCTGGAATAAACCCCAACCCAAAGTTCCTATTCCTGCCGCATTACCCAGTAAGATCTCTGTAGCAGCCTCGATAATTCCAACAATCAAAGCTGCACCTGGTTTACGAATCAGCCACATTGCTAAAATATATGCCCACATAAAGGCACCTTGTAAAAGTGCACCACCCAATGGGCCTAGTGAAGTATTTAATAAATACCATAAGTTACCCACGCCAGTATTCACCACGCCAGTGATCGCTGCAATCACCGCAATGATCACGATGTCGCGTGTTGTGTAATTAAAATTCCAACCTTTTTTTTCTCCCTTTTTCATTGTTCCATCTCCCTCAGATTTAGATAAAGTGAATATGTTATTATTTGTCAAAAAAACGGGCGACCAATCCCAGCAGGACTACGATGATGATATTTACAAGAATAAATGCGGTCATTGTGTTTACCTCCTTTTTTAGGGTTTAACTGAAATACTCAAGATCAATTTAAGGATACAAGCCTCTAGATATTCAGGCCAAACTGATTTAATTTTTGTTTAACATCCATATAGATTTGTTCCCATTCCCGGATTGGACGCAATGTCTTTAAATCGTACACATAGTCGAATCTTTTTCCGGGGTTACCTTCTGGTTGTGAAAAGACATGTTCGTATTGCAGTAATATTTTTTGAATCAGATCCTCAGCTTGTGCCAAATCCAGTCCTTGTTTTGTAACTGCATGACCAACCTCACCCATTAAACGAGCTTCCAAACCAGAACAGTTTGGATGTGCACCATCTGCAGACCCAACACCTTCCAAATGTCCTCCACTAACCGTGATAGCTATGGCATTGGCAGCGACTTCATACAAAAGCTCGGTGGTCCCTGCACCTGATTTTGGATAAATATCTGAAACGATAATCGAAGGCGAATTTCGGGCGAATGCCTGTTCTACGGCTCCTTGAACCCACATGACTCCACGGGTTGATGTGGCAACATGACGGATATGGATCGGATGTAACAAATGATAATCCGCACGGCAGACATGGTTAGCGAGTATAAAGGAAGCTGCTTGCACCACTGCTGCACCTGCTCCATCTCCAGCCAAGCCACCTACCATGACCGTTGCCAATGATGCGTTATGGAAACCAGTTTCAATCGAATTCGCTGCTCGCGACATATTATCCTGATCAATCATCAACTCATTGAACATGGCGACCAGGTGAGAATCATGAGAACGAAGATAATTTGGATGTGCAGCGGCCAGATCTCCAAGCGATGAAACTGCACTTTGAGCTGCCAGCATGCCCATATTAGGGCGACCAACCCGTGCCAATCCATCTCTCAAAAGACGTAGTTCCCGACGGACTGCAAAAATTTCACTGGGTGTTCCTGTCTCAACAGGTCTGCCATCCACTGTCACAACTGATCCACAGGTCACCATATCGACCACTGGTTCCTGCATCCAACTCATCACCATTGGCAAAAAAAGTTCTTCAGGTGTGGGTACTCCCGGGTTTCCAGCCCACACCAATGGTGGTTTAGAATCACAAATACTACGGGTATGCAACTTGCGTGCATCTTTTCCGTCTCCCATGATTATTTTCTTTGGTGAAGAAGCCAGTCCCTGTTCTAATTCAGCACGGGAAAATTGTATGACTCGTTCTGTATTGATACAATATACTCCGGTTATTTCTGCTAATTCCAGTGCGGCATCAAATAAGCGATCCATCATTGGTGGATCGCGTGGGACAATACTGTGCTTATCCCATTTCAGGTCATATTTTTTAACGACCGCCCTCGTAGGCAGTACCACGTGCTCCATATCCCAGTCGGCTTTTTTAACCTGCGGACCAGAATTGGACCTGTCAATTACATCAAAATATGAATATATCATTTAGTGCAGATCTCCATCGGAAATTTAGTAATGTTTACGGATCATTTTATAGCAGGCAAAATTTAATTATGAAATTTAATAGGCGTAGTTTCTCGTTATATTCATTAAAAAAAAGAAATTGCGTAGAAACACGCACGGCTTTGTGGTAAATTGTGTCAGTAAATATATGGAATTTGACGATAAGATGATTGTTGTAATATAGCATCAAGAAATTTTTGTGTCAATTAATTTTCGTTAGAAATTCAAGTTTCCGGATCTTCATTCAACCAGATCAAACGGACCATACAGGATAAAACAATTCTTTATAATGTGTTTAACTAAATGATAACAAGCTATTAACCTTCTTGTCATGAGTTATTAACATTGATGCGATAAAATGATTTCAATGAAAATAAACAATCAAATAAAGGTAACAATGGGTTACCTTCTCGTTAGGGAACGAGAGAAAGTGAAAAATGAATATTTTAGTAACCAATGATGATGGAATCGGCTCATCTGGTATTTTGGCTTTAGCTCAAGCAATGGGCACAATTGGCAACACCTTTATTTTAGCTCCAGATCGGAATTGGTCTGTGAGTGGGCATGTTAAGACACTCAGCCGACCTCTGCGGGTAAATCCAGTAACATTGAAAGATGACATTCAAGGCTGGACATCCGATGGATCTCCAGCAGATTGCGTGACGCTGGGTGCACATGGATTTTTCAATGTCCCCATCCATCTGGTTGTGAGCGGCATCAACACCACTGCCAATGTTGGGCAAGATATAACCTGTTCAGGCACTGTCACAGCCGCCATGGAAGCTGCAATTCACGGAATTCCTGCAATTGCATTTTCATTGGATACATCCCAATTAAATGGCGAAAAACCGGACTATGAAAGCGCTGCAATTTGGGCAAAAAAGGTCGTCGAAATTGCACTACAGCACCCCTTTGCCCCACACAGCCTTTTAAGCGTGAATATTCCCGCTTTGCCAAAAGACAAAGTTAAAGGATTTCAGGTAACCCGGCTTGGATCCCGAATTTACTATGACTATCTCGACCGGCGTGTTGATCCCCGTGGATTGGATTACGTTTGGATCAGTGGGAAAGAACCGGGAGGAATTAATGAAGCGGGTACGGATATTGGTGCACTAGCTGAGGGATATGTATCGGTTACTCCCATCCATTTAGATATGACTGCCTATCACTTAATGGACTCAATTAATGCCTGGAATTGGGAACAACCGGAAAAATACGAGATCAATCTCAATCGATTAGAAAAAAGCTGCTGTTAAAGATCTTTTTCTTTTTGAAAACCGGACAAATTACAGACTATCGATCCATTCCTGGCGAAATAATTATCCAAGGATGGTTCCTTATTTTTCCGGGGTCAAGGTTAAGGTTGGTGTGGCAGTAAAAATATTAACATAAACTTTTGGAACCCACCCACTTCTGTTTTCCTGATCAACTATTTTTACCCAAATTAAATTTTCAAAGACAACTTCCTCCGGAAGAATTGTAACTACCTGATTTTGACTGAGTAAGCCAACGACAGGTCCCCCAGGATACTGGTATATCCGCATTACTGGAAGAGGTGTAATCCAGGCTCTACCAAGAGATGAAGTAGGTGTAGATGTCAATGTGGCCGTAGCTGTGGAAGTAATCGTTGGCGTAACTGTCAACGTTGAAGTAAATGTTGGTGTGAATGTAAAAGTTGGAGAGGGACCCAGCGTCGCTGTTTGGGTCAAAGTCGGTGTAAAAGTAGCTGTTGGAGGAATTAGTGGATCCAACCGCTCTGCAAAGACCTGGTTGACCCTAATCGAGACTGGACGAGCCAAATCTGCAACAATGTTTTCCTGAAGCTTGATAACCTGTTCGTAATTCAAAGGAACGTTTGTACGAATTGTAAGATCCAGGTCAATCGAATCACCTGTCGTAACAACTTGTAAATCTACCAGTTCTGCGTTTTCAATCAAAGCAACATTCTTATAGACAGAATCATTGATCGTGCGGGTTTCTGTGGCTTGACGAACAAATTGAACACTAAAATAAGATAATGGTATTAAGAGAATAACTATTAAGAAAGCCGAGAATTGGAGACTTGTTGGAAGAAATTTGTTCTTTCCATTAGCATATGGATAAAGCCCTCTCAAAAAGAAAACCAAAGCAGAAGCAAATGCAATCGTTATGGCATTTGTCACAAATAATAATAAGGCGCCACCAGCCACATCCATTCTTCCTAATGCCAGACCAATTCCAATCGTACTTAATGGCGGCATTAATGCCGTTGCAATTGCCACACCGGGCAAGGCTGCTGAAAGTTTTGGTTCTGTCATTGAGTACGCAGCAGCTAATCCTCCCGCCAGAGCAACAATAAGATCTAATGGACTGGGGTGTGTTCTGGAGACAATTTCAGCGGGAAGTTCCTGAAATGACACAAATGGCAAGTACAAATTAATAAATGTTATAAAAGCTGATAATCCGATTGCAAAAACTGCCCCTCTTGTGAGTGCAGACATAGATTTTCGTAATAAATCGTTTTTCCCGATTACAGATGCTAAACCAATGCCGATAATAGGTGACATTAATGGCGCAACCAACATCGCCCCAATGATCACAGCCGGGGAATTTGTAATTAACCCCAAAGTAGCAATACTACTGGACAAGATGACCAATAAGAAAAAATCAAATCCCGGGGCAGCAGATTCCGAGATTTCCTCAATGAAAGTTGCCCTTTGTTCATACGGAATTTTTTTTATAAAGGATGTTATGTTTTTAACTTTCATCAATTATTATCCTGTGTTTGAAAGTAGTATCCCCGTAATATCCATGCTATTCAGATTTTTCTCAATGAACTAATGAGGAATATCTTGATCATAAAAAAATGATTTGTATGAAAAAAATATCAATTCTTGTGAAAGGCTCTTACGCGATTACGACCAAACTGTTTGGATTCATACAGTGCCTTATCGCTGCGATCGATTAAGTTGTCCAAAAATTGGACATCTTCTTCATTCGTTGCTACTCCCAAACTGATCGTAATATAGGGTTTGGCTTCCTGTAGTTCAAAAGGATCCCTGGCGGTGACTTCACGGATTCGTTCTGCAACTTGAATGGCTTCCGCTAAATCTGATTCTAATAATAAAATAACAAACTCCTCACCGCCATAACGTGCCAGAACATCCGTACTCCGAAGCTCATTTTTTACCCGTTCGACAAATTGCATTAAAACCTGGTCTCCGGCAGAATGACCGTAGCGATCGTTAATATATTTGAAATGATCAATGTCGATCATGATCACTGATAACGCACTGCCATATCGTTGGCTGCGCTCAAATTCCTTTTTCGATACTTCAAAAAAATATCGCCGGTTATAAATTCCAGTCAATCCGTCTGAGGTAGCTAATAATTGCGCACGCTCATAAAGTTTTGCGTTTTCAATAACGATGGCTGCCTCATCTGCAAAAGTTTGGGCTATCACTGCGTCTTCCGTTGAGTAAGCGCTTGGTTGATGGTTATCGATGGTCATAAATCCGATAAACTGTCCATGCCGAATTAATGGTACTCCCATCCAGCCTCGCACTCGATTCGCAGCTTCCCAACGAATAAAACGTGGATCATTTTGGGCATCACTTAAAATCAGTGGCTCATTTAATTTTTGAATTTCACTCAAAAGCTCATTATCAGCCGGGAACGTTTTATCAATCAACCGAGAAGTATTCTCGAACCCACGTGCAGCAACAACTTTTAAATTATCATTAATCTTTAAAAATAGTGTCGCACTGTCATAATCCAAAACCTTTTTCAAGGTTACGAGGATCCTGCGTAAAACCTGGGAAAGATCCAATTGTGAGGCTAACTCTGCCATGGCTTCTTGTAAGGCTTCTGCCTGTTGTCTCGCCTTTTCAGCCTTTTGTTCAAAGAGAAGTCTTTCGGTGATATCTGTGATAAACCCTTCCAGTGCCGTGATTTCGCCCTGGTCGTTATAAAGTCCTTGCCCCCTTTCCCATACCCATTTGGTTTCGTTCTTACTTGTAATAATTCGATAATTGATTTCATAACTACAATGCTGGTTAAGATTCGCTTGAATATTTTTCCAGACGGAGTCTAAATCTTCCGGATGGATTAATTGGGCAAATGCGATTGTTTTGTTGTTAATCAAATCTTCAGGAGAATATCCTAACAACCCATAACAACCCTCATTTACAAATTCCATTGTCCATTCTTTGTCGTTTCGACAGCGATAGACCATACCAGGAAGGTTTTTTAGCAACGTTTCATATTGACGTTGTTTTTCAGCCAGGGCAATATCAGCTTTTTTTCTTTCAGTTATATCTTTTAAAACATTCAATAAATACTCATCGGAGATTTTAATATAATCTGACGCAACCCATTTTTCTTCCTCATCAGCGATGAGCTGAAAATTCGTTTCTAAAGACTTTTTTATCCCGGTTGAAAAAACTTCTTTAATCAGATTCTGAACTATGGTTTGACCTTCATAAAATTTTTCAACCGGTGAACCAATCCAATTCTCAAATTTACCCTTGGAAAGATTTCCGGCGGCCAAATTGTAGGTCAGAAGAGCAATTTCTCCTCCCGGTTTTTGCTGCCACAATAAAGCAGGATCCGTGATGTTCGTAAATGTATTGCGGAAGATCTCTTCACTTTTCTTTATTTCATTTTCACTATTTTTAAATTTTGTGATGTCCCGAATAACGATAGCTGCCTCTGTGACTGGCGAATCGCCACCTGAAATCGGATGGATTTGAAATTCCTGCCATACACTCGCTTGCTCTCGTGTCTGAAATTCATGCGTAAAAACGATATATTTTCCGCTAAAAGCACTTTTTAAATGCTCCAGCATTTCTTCGAAGCCTTCAATTTCATTTATGAGATCAAGAATTGAGATCCCTAACAAAAGATCTTTCCCGAATACTTTAATTGAAAGAAGATTTGCGGCATTATTAAATGATTTGATTAAATAGTCTTTATCAACATAAATGAATGAAATGTCTGTGCTATTTAATAATGTATCGGAAATGCGCATTTCCTGTGAAATTTTGATTTGTTGGAAAAGATAAAAATTCTTTTCGTTGTTTTTTAGCTTCTGAACAAATTGGAGTGTTTCATTGATGTTTGGAATTCCGCCATTAATATCAAAAAAAACCATGCGGTTCGGAGATTTTTCAACCATTTCAAGTAAATCATCCCAATCCAAATTGCACCATGGTATGGGTTTGAACTGAATATCCTGCATGGTCAATCCATTGAATTTAAAATAGGCATGATTAGCGAATTCTAATTGTCCAGATTCATCCACTAATAAGACAATATCCTTTAATAGATTCCAAAATGGATAGATGTAATTGAATGAATTTGTGTTTGATTCTTCCACCAATGATCCCTTTATCTCATTATATACGATTCAAAATTGTATCGAAACAGGAACTTTAAGGTCTTTATCATCAATCAGCATCTAAGTAAAAATTTCCTGAATTAATTGTTATAAAATTATACTTGTTACAGGATAGTGATCATGAGTATTTCAAAACTTTTCGGTTGGAATAGAACAAGTTATGTAATGATGAGCAGTTTTGGTTTGCTCATATTTCTTATTGGCTATATTTGGTGGCCATTGTTAGAGGAGTACATTTCCACATATAACACGGATTATTCGTTTTGGGTCCAGTTCGATTGGTTATTACTCGGAATATTTTTAACGATGTCATTATTAATTATGTACAAGGCAGACATGCAGAGAGATTTTCTCATTGTACTGGTAGGGTTTGCCGGAGGTTTGGTGATCGAAAGTTGGGGTACTCAAACTAATCTTTGGTCCTATTACACTTTTGAGCGTCCACCTCTTTGGATCATTCCTGCCTGGCCGATCGCCAGTCTGGCAATCGATCGTATCTATGAATTCATAAAAAGGTTATGTTTCAGGATTCCCGAAAAATTGGTGAAGACTATATATTGGGTTATTTTTTGTGCCTTCTATGTTTTTATGATTTATTTTGTTTGGCCAACGGTTGAGATGTCATTAACAATTATGGCGCTTTTCTTGTGCGCATTTTTGATCCTTACTCCGGTTAATGTTCGAGCTATGTTATTTACTTTTGTTGCAGGCAGCCTGCTGGGTTATTTTCTGGAATTGTGGGGAACGACAAGATATTGCTGGATTTATTACACCCAGCAGACGCCACCGTTATTTGCGGTCTTTGCACATGGAATGGCTGCTGTAGCCTTTTGGCGGGTGACTCAACTCGTGCGAATATTTCTCCCGAAAATTAAAACATCTTTCAAAAAGAGCAGGATGTTATTGGGCTGGTTCAACAGCTGAAATATTGTTAAATGCATTGATGGTTAACAGCCATTCTGAACCCGGTGAAAATTGAAGGTATTGATTAACATCCGAAGTCGTATACTGGTATGTCCCATCTGAGGTATCAAATTGAACAACATAGATTTCAGTTTTATCGCCCATACGCTGATTGTTCGATAGTTGCGAATTCGGCCATTCCGGATTTAAATTGGCGCCGGATAATTCCAGAGTATCGCTTACCTGCCAATCATCAATTGTATATTGACAGTAATCTGCGTAAACCTGGTAAGTGCAATCCTGAACGACTTCCGCCATACCATTACCCAAATCCCTGTTATAGGGGGTTCCACACACTTCAGTAGATTGTGGAACTGGTTCGCTGCGGGTTTGATAAAAGCGCATTTCGCATCTGCCGATTTCTGCACCGGATGAAATCTCATCTCGCCAATCACTCTTCGTCACCGGGCCAAAAGACTCAACCTGAATACTGCGTTTCCATTCCAAACCGGAAACATATCCGGAAACATCTTGAGTTTTGGAAAATATAGAAATTAAGATGATTGCAAGAAGAACAACTCCAAGAAGTATCAAACCTGGAATCAGGCAGCTACGCCAATTGCGCTGAGTTCCAACTGGCGATGCACTTAATGGTGGTGTTGGGATTGGATCTGGAATTTCGACTCGTTTAGGAGCACCGCAAGAAACACAATGGGAATGTGCAGCAATATTTTCTGCTTGACAATTCTCGCATATCCAATTTGGACCTACTGCCTCTGCTATAAAAGCTCCAACAATTGCGCCCTCGGCACGTCTTTTCCCTGAAATTAAATCAGATCCGCATTTGGAACAAGTTTTTGAATTCGAGGAATTTCTGGTTCCGCAAAAACCACAGTGGACATCCGCCCCCGCTTTTGCTTTTTCGATTTTTTCCTGATCGGTAAGCAATGTCTGTTGTTCTGGTTGAATAAATACAACATCTTCCGGCTGAGGAGCACCACAACCAACACACGATTCCTCATTACCAGGATTATTTGTTTGGCAATGAACACATATCCATCTGAGTTCTGTATACCCGATAACTTTTTTAGCCATACTTACCTCTATTGATCATTTTAATCATATTTGTTAAAAATACAAAAAAAGCGTATGGATCAAAAAGGTCCACACGCTCTGATTCGTCACAAAAAAAGGTTTATTTTTTTTCTTTGTTGTCTAAAATTTCTCCTTCAATATAAGGGGGTTGAACTGGCATGACAATCCACAAGATGATATAGATTAATATCCCATTTCCACCGAGGAAAAAAAGTAAGACAAAGATCAACCGTACAATCGTTGTATCCAGGTTTAAATAATCCCCCAAACCACTGCAGACTCCTGCGATCATTTGGTCATTTGGTTTACGATAAAGTTTTTTTGTATTCATTGTAATAATCTCCTTTGAATAATATACGTAATTATTTCAAACTAGTTGCAATTTCCTTCTTGTAATTCATGAAAGGATTCACTAAACTAAAATTATGGCAGGTGGTTTTACCAGATTGGAGATTACTAAGTGAATTTTCAAGTTCGACCCATAGAAGCCCGAAGTCTTAAGGAAGTTGTCATTCAAACATTGGAAGGTTGGATACTTTCCGGAGATTTAAAAATAGGGGAAAAATTACCTTCCGAAAGAGATCTTGCCCAGAAAATGAAAATCAGCCGGCCAGTCTTACATGAAGCACTTGTCGATCTTGCTTCAAAAGGATTGGTAAAAATTGAAGCTCGGCGTGGAATTTTTATCAATGATTACCGCATAAACGGATCCTGCGCATTACTATCCTCTATGTTGAATTTTCACCAGGACCAACTTGACCCTGTTTTTGGAAAAAGTTTGATCGATATGAGAATGCTGATCGAGGTGGAGACTGCTAAATTAGCAGCCATACACGCCGACGAGGCTGACATCAGGGATCTGCAAGGGATCCTGGAAGCAGAAAAAGGTTTTTCAACTGCATCGGTTGAGGATTTAGTCGAACTTGATTTTAATTTTCATTTGCAAATCGCGCTGGCATCTTGTAATCGTGCTTATCCATTGATCCTAAACTCATTTAAAGCAATTTATACACATCTTACCGAAAATTTTTTTACAAAGAACATTCATACGCCAATCTTAGAAGAAGTCTTTACTTTTCATCATCAGCTTGTAAATGCAATCAAAGACAAAGACTCTATCGCTTCCCAAACAGTGATGGTTGCCATGTTAAAACATGGAGAGAAACATTTATCAGGAGGTTCTCATGACGGTTGACACAATGGAATCTAAATTTCGATTTTCAATCAAGACCCCTTTCCACAATTCCGAAAGGATCCGATGGCTAAGGGATTATTATTTCCAAGGTGTAAAACGCAAGTGGAATAATGAATGTACATCCTGGACAACAGGTACTCCCTGGGACTTTCAATACGATGAACTCACTTTTTATATCGTTCCTGAAACGTATACATTTTTCCCAACTTTTCGTGCGGCTTTTTCACAAGTTGCACATCCCATCAAGCTAGATCCTCAATTTTGGAACTGGTCTATTGTTGAAAGACGAGCCTGGTTTTTAAAAGAAGTCATGGTAAATTATCTTCCTCAGGAAATTCTCCCGGGAGATTTAATCTGTGGAGCCCGTTTTAATATTCAGACCTCAGCATGCTTAACGGAAGCGGAGACCCGTAAACACGATAAACTTGTGTTAGGGGAAAATGGAGCCAGACAAGCAACTTTTTGGCTACATAACCACGGTTTTGGTAACTGTGGTGCTACAAGCGGACATTTGATACCGGATTACCCAACTATTCTTCAAAAAGGATGGCGTGGTGTGCATGATGATTTGCAGTCCACCTACCAAAATCTTCCTGCCAGCGACCAAAAAAGTAGTAAAGGCGCACAATTGAAGGCGATGATTACATCTTCTACCATCGCCCGCGATCTAGCCGAAAAATATGCTGAAAAATGCTTTGCGCTTTCAAAATCCGAAATAGCCGAAACGCGGTTGGTTGAATTAACCGAAATGATAAAAATTAACCAAAAAGTCCCCTGGGAAGCGCCAGACAACTTTTGGGAGGCTATTCAAGCTTTATGGATAACTCACATGCTGGTTATGAGTGATGAAAATTACCCTGGACCCGGTGTTTCATTTGGCAGAATCGACCAGTATTTGTTTCCTTTTTGGCAAGCATCCATTCGAGATGGTATGGATCGCGAGTTCGGAAAAGAGATCCTGAAATGTTTTTGGATTCATTGCAATACTGCCTATGATTCAATGATAAGGACCGGGGGAAACCAGGGAATCACTGCCGGTTATGGGCAGTTGTTCACTCTGGCTGGTATGGGGGCAAATGCAGAAGATCTTTCCAATGATTTAACTTTCGCAATTTTGGAAGTAATTGATGAAATGTCCCCTATTCTGGAACCCAAACCAAATATCCGATTACACCGTAACACTCCCGATGCAATTTATGAGCGTGTCGTTGATATGGTTGCTTCCAGTCAGGGTGCCCCTTTCTTGTTGAACTTTGATGAACGCTCTATGGCTGGATTGATTCGCCAGGCTGAAATAAGTGGTCAGACAGACCTGATCAACAAATCCAATGTCCATGATTATGCACCGGTTGGTTGTCTGGAGAACACCATGACAGGAAATGATCGCTCTGGTACAGTGGATTGCAACCTAAATCTCCTTAAAGCGGTTGAGCTTGTTTTGGGGCAAGGCTTTGATCTGATCCCATTTGTTGAACCAATGACTGGTAAACCTGAAAAACCTGTTCGTTGGGGTCCGGATACTGGAGACCCCACTCAATTTAAGACCTTTGATGATTTCTGGCAAGCCTACCAGATTCAAACAAAATTTATTATTCAAAAAATCGTTGAGGTGTATGAAAATTCTGAAGCTATTCGTGCTTCTTATGCCCCGACTCCATATCTTTCCTGCCTGATAAAAGGATGTGCGGAAAAAGGTTTGGATGTAACGCAAGGTGGTGCCCAAATTTCCTTTGTCACAATTGAAGCAGTGACTTATGCAACCACCGTTGATTCTTTGCTGGCTGTCAAATACCTTGTGTATGACCAGAAAATTTGCAGTATGGCAGAATTGATCCAGGCATTGAAAGATAACTGGGTTGGACATGAAGTATTACAGGCAAGAGCATTACACAAAGCCCCGAAGTATGGTCGTGATGATGATCAGGCCGATGAACTCGCAAAAAAAGTTATGGAAAATTGGACACAAGAAACCTGGAAGTACAAGACGAAAAGTACCAACAGACAGTTTCGACCAGGCATGCTCAGTTGGAACTATTGGATCGCCAATGGATTTATTTTGGCTGCCAGTCCGGATGGGAGACCAAAAGGCAAGTTTCTATCCAATGCAATCTGCCCTTCCAATGGAGCAGATATTAATGGTCCAACGGCAAATGTAAATTCTGTTGGAAAAGTGTTGGGTGGAAAATCAACAACTGGAGATTGGGAAGAGTTTGTCAATTTGCTCCCCAACGGCAGCTCGCATACCATGACATTTAATCCTTCTTTACTCCGTGACCCTGAACATAAACAAAAATTCAAGGGGTTTCTCAAAGGCTATGTAGAAAATGGAGGAACCGCTTTACAAATCAATATCCTGGATGCTGATATGTTACGTGATGCACAGAAGCATCCGGAGAATTATCGCCACCTTTTAGTTCGAGTAACCGGTTATAACGCTTACTTCACAAGCATTGGGAAAGAATTACAGGATGAGATCATAGAGCGTGAGTCCCATATTATGTAGAGATGTGATGAATAATATTGAAATAGGAAAAACAGCCAACATTCTTAATTACCAACGGTTATCGACAGAAGATGGACCGGGTATTCGAACAACCGTATTCATGAAAGGTTGTCCGTTACATTGCGCCTGGTGCCACAATCCTGAGAGCATTCTTCAAAAACAAGAAATTCAATGGATGGCTGTACGATGTATTGGCTGCAATACTTGTATTCAGATCTGTCCGGAAAATGCATTACAAAGAAATGAAAGTGGGTTGCTAATTGATCGCCAAAGTTGTAATTTATGTGGTCAATGTTGGCAGGGATGCCCCACGAACGCGTTGGAAGTCCTGGGAATTAATACTTCACTTGATCTGTTGATTAAAGAACTGATGAAAGACGAAGCTTTTTATCTAAAATCCGGTGGAGGTGTCACTTTTTCAGGTGGAGAACCTACCCTACAATCCTCATTTGTCCAGGAAGCTTTGCAACAGTTATGTAACAAAAATATTAATACGGCTATCGATACATGTGGCTTCTATAACCAGGAGACCATTAAAAAAATAATCCCGTTTACCGACCTCGTGTTGTTTGATCTAAAATTGATCGATTCGGACCAACATCTGGAATACACCGGTCAAAGGAATGAAATAATTTTACAAAATCTGCGCCAATTAATTGCCATTAAGAAATCAAAACCTGCTGCGTTTGACCTATGGATTCGGACTCCTCTGATTCCAGGTATCACAACAACACAAGATAACCTGAAAGGGATCGCAAATTTTCTAACTGAAATCGGTGTGGAATATATCACGCGTTGGGAACTCTGTGCATTTAATAATCTCTGTCAGGATAAATATGAACGATTAAATCTGAATTGGCAGTTTTCAGGAACCCTATTGATGCGTAGAACCGAGTTGGAAGCGTGTAAACAATGGGTGCTGGAAGCCGGATTTCCACCACAGCAAGTCTTTATTACTGGAGCATCAAGAGTTGAATTAAAACCAGAAGGAGAAGTCTTATGAACTGGAAGTATTCTGAGTTTATAAAAGAAGATATTGAGACATTTTATGCACCCATGAAAATCGGATTATTAGCAACTATTAATGCGGATGGGGAACCACATATTACACTTTTGTCTTCTCTGATGGCATCGAATCCAAAACAAGTCATTTGGGGGCAATTTACCGAAGGTCTCAGTAAAGTTAATGTTCTTCAAAATCCAAAAACCGGCTTTATGATCATGTCTCTCGATAAGAATATTTGGATGGGACAGGCGAACTGGACGCATACTCAAAAAAACGGTGTGGATTATGATCGTTACAATAACCAACCCATGTTTCGTTATAACGCTTACTTTGGGATACACACAGTGCATTATATGGATCTGGTAGGACAATCCGGGAAAATTGCCCTTCCTATGAATTCGGTTATTTTTTCGGCATTAAAAACTACATTAGCAAAACCTTTTCAATCAAAAAATATATCGGAAACGGTTATGAACCCATGGACCCAAAAATTTTTAGGGAAACTGGATGGCCTTAAGTTCATCAGCCTCATCGATGCAAATGGATTCCCAATCGTCTTTCCAGCAATTCAGGCTCAATCTGCCAATTCAAAACAGATCTTATTTACAACCAGTGTCTTTTCAGAATATGTTTCGAAAATCAAAGCAGGTACAAGAATGGCGTTGTACGGAATGTCCCTGGATATGGAGACTGTTTTGGTACGGGGTGAATTTAAAGGTTACAGCCGTAAAGCAGGAATTTTAACCGGAATGCTGGATATTGATTGGGTCTATAATTCCATGCCGCCAGTACCAGGGCAAATTTATCCATCAACGCCTCTGGAAGCAATAACTGATTTCTGATCATCACAAGATACCTACCGCTTCAGTTAAAATTACTCGCAAAATTGAATAAGAAATCATTTGAGTTTTTATTATTGGAAATTTTTACTAATTTCTCTTCTATTTTTCTATGATCATTCTTAATTGACATAGAAAATCTTCGATACTAAACTTGACTAAACTTTGATAGGGTCAGAGGAGTCGATATGTCCCAAAACAGAACGTTACGTTATTCCCTATTTGGCCTCTTATATTTCACACAAGGCACAATTCTCAGTTTCTTTACTGCACTAAATGCGCTTTACCTGCTTAGTTTTGGGGTTGATATGACGCGTATCGGGATATTGGGAACAATAGCGCTTTTACCGTTTGTTTTAAAAGTGTTTTTGGGGATGTTGAGTGACAAAATCAACCTTTTGGGTATGGGGCACCGCAAGCCCTACATTGTGATCGGCTTGGTGGTGCAAATCACTTGTCTCATCATTGTGCCTTTTATCAATCCGGGTGAGACGTTTTGGTTATACGTGACCATCGCTTTCCTGTTGCAACTGGGAATGGCCTTATACGATACCTGTACGGATGGATTGGCATTGGACACCACACCCATCAGTGAAAAAGGTACCATCCAGGGGTTCATGGTTGGCGGAAGAGCAATTGGGGTCATTGTCACCGCTTCTCTTGTTGGTTTTCTGGCTGAAAAAGTTTCCTGGTCAGCAGTATTTTGGGTTCTGGCTGTGTTAACTCTCCCCCCATTTTTACTCTTGGGTAAGGTACATGAATCCACTCGTCCTCAAGAACGAACTTTCGATTGGAAAGCTTTTTCTGCCTTCAAACAATTACCTGTAATTGCACTGGCAATCGTAGGCTTCATCTTCTTTCTGATAGTGGTTGGCACCAATCAGATCGTTAATCCCTTTCTTCAAAATACTTTTAGTATTTCACTCAGTACAGCGGGATTTTTCACAACTGTTTGGGGGATAGGTGTTGTCTGTGGAAGTGTTTTGGGTGGAGCATTGATCAATAAACTCGGTAATAGAAATGCTGTGCTCATCGCCATGGGTGTGGCATTTGTCGCTATTCTGGCATTGGCGGGCATACAAAAATTATTGCTGGCATGGTTTCTGGTCGCCCTATTTGGGATCTGTTACGGCACTTACCAAACCGTTTATTTCGCTCTGTCAATGGAATATACCGATCCTCGAATCGCGGCAACCATGTTTTCAATCTTGATGGCAGTAACGAATATTGGTCAGGGTATCGGTCTTGGGTTAACTGGCTTTTTCTCGGATACATTCGGGTTCAAGACAACATTTATTATCATGGCTTTATTGAATTTGATTGCCTTACCGTTCTTACCGATGATATTTGGCAAAAAGAAGAAATCAATACCAGTGCAAATTTCGTAGATAATATGGTAAAAAACATGTTCGCTTAAAAATGAAAAGAAACCTGTAGTCGTAAATACGGACTTTATTAAAGAAAGGCATCTGCAAAAAATCCACAAACAGGATTCTATTGCTTTTGTCCATACCGGAGAAAATCTATTGTTAGATTCCGGCATATGAATAGATCATATGCCAGCACCAAAATCCAAACTTCAGCGATTTTCTTGATTTACCCTTTATCAGATTGGTTGCCAGGTGGTAAGGGAGAAACTTCCGGCACAAGCAAAGCAAAAGAAACCGATTCTAAATATTCAAATTTTTGGAAGAGCTCAAAATTCCGTGTCATTTTTGAAGGAAGTAAAATTGAATATTTGCATCCGTTTTCCAATCCTATTTGATGCATTTTGAACAACAATGCGGCGCTTAAGCTCTTTCTTCGGAAATCTGGATGGGTAAATAAATCAGAGATATAAATGAATTGGGGATCTATAATAACAGCCTGAGCCTTTGCTCCTACTTCCCCATTATAAGTCGCATACAAATTAATAATATACGGATCCAATAAACCAGTCAGACTAACCGGATAATCTGGCCCCAAAGAATTTACATTTGCTAATTCCAGCTCATTTTTAATGGCATAAACATCAACACTTTCCGAGGTTTCAATATTCTTTTTCCTGTTTGATAATTTATGCAGCATAATGGTATTGTTCCAGGCATGTAAAAAGCCGATATCTTTATATCCTGGAATCAAAACATTTATATTTTTGGATAGTACATTTAGAACATATTCTTCCGGGTTATCTTTGATATATTGCTGAATTATTTCAAGTACAAAACCGGGAGGATTTTCTTCTGCAAAAAACTCTAATTGATATTTAAAATTTCTTGGCCAGGGTTGTTGAAGTGATTGAACGTATTGAATTCCTTTCACTTCTGCCAAATCAATAATTTTGGCTGCAGATTCATTCTGATATTTATAGAACATAGAACTTAAAAAAGCTTGTACGACTTTTTGATCAATCGGACTCACGTAGGCTTCTTCCTGAATTTAAGTGTATAGACTCCGGCTTTACCCATCCCCACTTGTGCTTGTTAATCACTTTAGTGATACCAATCTCTGTTTTTTCAGTGGTCCAAAATTCATCGGTTGGCAGGGATTGTACCAATGCTTGAACTTGATAAAGATAATATTTACTTCGTAAACCCGGATAAGAAAAAGAAATTTTATTTCGAATTTTAGCTTTTACATCCAAAGGCAAAATGGTTGCCTTGTCCGCAGAAATCTGAAGCTCTTCTTCCAAACATCGATAGGCAGCTGATTTCCAATCCTCATTTTCTTTCATTTTTTCGCTTGGAGGAATTAATCGTATCCGAATACGATCATCACATAGTAATTGTTCTTTCTCAATTAGTAAAAAACCGTTTTGATAAATTAAGAGCTGAACAACGGAAACAACACGGACAGGTATATTCTCAACCAGCCAGCACTCCCCTTTTTGGATTTCATCAAACAAGTTATTGACTGTTTTTGTTTGATTAAGACCCCAATTCAATTGTGAGATATTAAATCGATTAAGCCATTGGATCAAATCTTCAATATGATTAATTTCAGATCTTTTTACCATTGATAATTCTCAAGAGATTGATTTGACCAGTTAAATTATGGTGATAGCTCTGACTATATTCTTTGGTCTGACCTATCTCAGAATCCAGTAAGGCATTTTTTGGAATCTGAGACGCACTTGTTATATACATAAAACTATCATATCTTAATCTGTCTTGAAAATAAACCAATCCAAATGATTCGTTTTCAGGAAAATTGATAATAGACAATTTCTCAATTCAAAAAAATAAGCGTAAAAATGACATGACTGTTAAAACCTGTGCTATTATATGATTAATCATTATTCACTTTCCAAAGCACAGCAATGTGCGCTGCAATTATTTGGAGCATTATTATGGATGAGATGGAGTTTAGTTTCGAAGAGAACCGACGTGCAAATCGGATTATTTGGAATAGACCAGTACGAATAATCAATCCAGTTCAATTACCTGCCCTCATATTAAATGTGAGTGCAGTTGGCATGTTACTTAACACACATTTCGATGAATCACTAATGGTGGGTAAAGAAATAGAAGTTGTGATTCCTCACGCCACAGGGAAAGATATTATCACAGTAAAAGGCACAATCGTTCGTATTAAGCAATTCCAGGATAAACTTCAGATTGCTGTTGATATTAAATAGTCCCTTTTTACTTTTTCCTCAAGTTTCGTAACTTAATTCCAAAATACCTATAAAAAAAGGTTTGTGATTATATTTCCTGGATATTTTCCCAGGGATAGATTTCTGTCCCCCTGGCTGCTTCCCGGATGGCAGGATCATCTGAATAATAACCTCTTT
>PHBS01000044.1 GCA_002841995.1 Chloroflexi bacterium HGW-Chloroflexi-8 | reverse complement strand
GGTGATCGCCGCCGTTAGCGTCGTCTTGCCATGGTCAATATGTCCCATCGTTCCCACATTCAAATGTGGTTTACTGCGATCAAATTTCTCCTTCGCCATTCTATCACTCCTCGATTTTAATAAACGTTTAATTCGTAGTGTATATTCGGCAAAAAGAGCCCTCAATGAGACTCGAACCCATGACCTCGCCCTTACCAAGGGCGTGCTCTACCAACTGAGCTATGAGGGCTTGCCGTTCTATTTCAATTCCTCCGGCAGGAGGGTTGCGGTCTTTATCAAAAGACCAGTGGGCAGTGAAGGATTCGAACCTACGAAGTCGTCCGACAGCTGATTTACAGTCAGCCCCCTTTGGCCACTTGGGTAACTGCCCATATCAATACTCTTACCGAACCGTTGCCGGTTCGTAAGCGGGATCGAGCTAACAATCCCGCTCACCAACCTGCAACTGAGCCGACGAAGGGACTTGAACCCTTAACCTACTCATTACAAGTGAGTTGCTCTGCCGTATTGAGCTACGTCGGCAAGTAAATTGTTAAGTTTCAACCACTTGCGCGGTTAGATTATACCATACCCTGTGTTCCCGACAAGGAAATACAAAGAAACCGCGAGGGATGAGTCTATCAGATACCACCCTGAGAGTCAAGGATTCATTTTTGGGAATTTAATCAATTCCGAACGCAAATTCACAGGATTTGCAGCGCCAACATGGTGCTCCAATTTTATAGAAACGACTTCCTAATTCCAATTTCCCGTCGCGTTCCAATTGAATTGCATCCAAATTGGGAAGCCCATATAGAATAGGAATGATGCTCTGTTTTTCATGACATCTTGGGCATTCCGGGTGATTCGCGGGAATCAATCCACAAAGACAAGTATCTTCCATGATGACCTAGTATAATGCAAATTAACGCGGAAACGTCTATCCTCAAGTATAATCAGGTTGAATATTTTTGGAGGATTAATGGAAATTATCTGGTTTGGTCATTCATGTTTTAGTTTTTCAGAACGCGGTTTTGCCACTGTCGTAACGGATCCCTATGATTCAAATGCAACCGGGCACACACCTCTTCAGCTGAATGCTGATATTGTCACAATCAGTCACAACAAACCGGGACATAATTTTATCCAGGCAATCAAAAACACACCTTTTGTTATTTCCGGACCTGGCGAATATGAAGTTGGTGGCGTTTTTGTAAATGGGATGCAAACCAACAACAAAGACATGACCACAGACCTGACCGAGAGAAACACCTTATATGTGTTCGATTATGAAGGGATCAACATTATTCATCTTGGAGGAATTGATCGCGTCCCCAGCCAGAGTGAAATTGAGGAATTAGGCACAGTAAATGTTGCATTAGTACCAATTGGTGGAAATTCCACATTGAATGCAGTAAAAGCAGCAGAAATTGTCAATTTATTAACGCCAAACATTGTTATTCCAATGCATTACATGACTGAAAATTCTCTAATTAAACTCGATCCGTTAAATAGATTCTTGAATGAAATGGGGCTTTCGAACACAGAAGGACTAAATTCCTTTAAAATTACCACTGCCCGAAATCTACCGGAGGAAACCCAGGTTGTAGTCCTGGTTCCTCAAAACAGCTAACTGGAGCGCACAAAGTATGGCAGTAAAACTTATCATGACCTGGGATATCGCGCCTGAACACGAACAGGAATACTTTGAATTTGTAGTATGCGAATATATACCCGGTGTGCAACGTTTAGGTATCGAATTGCGTGACGCATGGGCAACCGTCTATGGAGATCACCCACAGATTCTGGTCGCTGCCATCCTGCCTACCGTTGATAAAGTGGAAAGCATTATTAATTCAGCAGAGTGGCAAAGCTTGCACAACCAACTGATGGATTTTGTGGTTAACTACAATCAAAAAATTGTTAATTCAAGTGGTGGATTTCAATTCTGATTTCACATGTTCACTGAACTTAGCCAATTATTATTAGATTGGTACCATAAAAACGCTCGCAACTTGCCCTGGCGTAATCATCCTGATCCATATGCTATTTGGATTTCAGAAATTATGCTTCAGCAAACTCGGGTGGAATCCGTGATTCCCTATTTCAATCGTTGGATACAGAATTTCCCAAATATTTCTTCACTGGCAAAAGCTGACCAACAAGAAGTGTTAAAGTTGTGGGAAGGGTTGGGATATTACAGCCGGGCACGTAATCTTCATAATGCCGCAAAAATAATATTGGATTCTTTTGGCTCGATAATGCCGGATGATCCTAAGCTTTTGGAAACAATGCCCGGGATCGGAAAATACACATCGAGAGCAATAGCATCCATGGCGTTCGGAAAGGATTATGCAACTCTGGACGGAAATATTCGTCGTGTACTCTCTAGAGTATTTAATCTGGAAATACCTGCTCGCTCACCAGAAGGGGAGAAAAAACTTTGGCAATTCGCAGAGGAAAATCTTCCGCCCGGACGAGCAGGTGATTACAATCAGGCAATTATGGATCTGGGAGCCAGCTATTGTTCACCCAGAAACCCCCGGTGCATGATCTGCCCGATTCACAAACTCTGCCAGGCTTATTCCTTAGGATTGCAGGAACAAAGACCGATCATGCCACACAAAGAACAAATTCCCCATTACGTCGTCACCGCAGCAATAATCATCCAGGACGGCAAAGTGTTGATTGCCCAACGTCCAAATTCCGGTCTGTTGGGAGGAATGTGGGAATTTCCAGGTGGAAAAATGAATGATGGGGAGACCCTGGTTCAATGTCTGGAACGCGAGATAAAAGAAGAATTGGATTGCAATATTTCGGTTGGAGAAGAATTTGGGGTGTATCAGCATGCTTTTACACATTTTAGAATCACTTTGCATGCTTTCCTCTGTATCGTTGTTAATGGAGTCCCATCTCCCATCGAGGCAAACCAAATTGCCTGGGTCAAATCCTCGGATTTATCCAACTATCCGATGGGAAAAGTTGACCGTCAAATCAGTCAAAGATTGGCAAAAAAACCATTATTTGATTCACTATAATTAAGTTTAGAAACTTAAGTGAACAAAGGCTGCGAGATGGATAATACGCAAGCTGCAAGAGAAAAAATGGTTCGCGACCAGATCCAACGGCGTGGAGTCGTTGATCCACGGGTTTTGGATGCTATGAATGTTGTTCCCCGACATCTTTTTGTCCCTGCGGAATATCAAAATTTGGCTTATCAGGACCGGCCACTTTCTATTGGACTTGGCCAAACCATCTCACAGCCTTACATTGTCGCTTTAATGACAGCACAATTACGACTTACCCCAGAAGATATCGTTCTTGAAATCGGAACTGGCTCAGGTTATCAGGCAGGTATACTTTCCAGATTGGTTAAGCAAGTTTACACAATTGAACGTTTCCAACCGTTAGCACAAATGGCTAAAAAGGTTCTAAAAGACTTGGGATACGAAAATGTAACTGTGATCTGTCAGGATGGCACATTGGGATTAAAGGAACATGCGCCGTTTGATGCGATTTTAATCGGTGCTGCTTCACCTAAAATTCCGGAACCACTACTTGACCAACTCAATATTGGCGGACGAATTATCGTGCCAATTGGCGGAAGCGGACATCAAATTCTTCAATGTGTTACCAAACGGTTGGATGGAAAACTGGAGACTGATGAGCTCTTCCCAGTCATATTTGTCCCTTTAAGGGGCTATTATGGGTGGCACGAAGATGATTGGGGAAATTAATAACAACTAGTCCCTGGCTACTTACAACAGCATGGTTTACTCAACTCTGTAACAGATTAACGATAGGTAATTATTGAAATCTTAGAGATCAGCTTTGCTATTTGATCAGGATTTTTCATTTCTAATTTTCAAAACACACAGCAGTATTCTTCATTTAGCCAGCGTCCTAGCCATTTCGATATAATGCATATTCATTTTCTTTTTTCTGGCGCAAACATCAACAAAAGGAATTGGTTTAATTACACTACCATCCAAACCTGTCATCACACCCTTTTTGCCGCTCATCATAAATTCAACAGCTGTATGACCCATTCGCGATGCCAGCATCCGATCAAAAGCTGTGGGTCTGCCACCACGCTGAATATGTCCAAGAATACTTACACGCAGTTGAAAACCCAAATTACGTTGATCAATCAATGCTGCAAGTTCGTTGACAGAAGGATGTATACCCTCGGCAGCAACAATAATCGCATGATTTTTTCCACGTAAGTATGCATTATCAACAACAGAGGCAATTTCATCAACAGTAAATGGAATTTCAGGAATTAATACCATCTCGGCGCCAACAACAATACCTGCATGGATAGCCAGGTAACCTGAGAGTCTTCCCATCGTTTCCACTATAAAAGCACGATTGTGAGAGGAAGCGGTATCCCGCAATTTATCAATGGCATCTACAATCGTATTCAGGGCAGTATCCACTCCTATACACATGTCCGAACCATAAATATCGTTATCAATACTGGCAGGAATCGCAATCACATCAACACCTTGTTCAACCAGTTTTTGGGCGCCGGCAATTGAACCATCTCCCCCAATTACCACTAATCCATCAATACGTTCATTATTTAATTGACGGATAGCCTTCATCTGCCCTTGCGGTTCACGAAATTCTGTACTCCGGGCAGTCTGTAAAATCGTGCCTCCACGTTGTAAAATACCACCCACATCACGAGCACCCATTAGTTCAAAATTTCCTTGAATCAAACCCTGGTATCCGCCCTGAACTCCAGCAACCGAGAGACCGTTAGCCAGTGCAGTTCGAACAACCGCCCGGATACACGGGTTCATTCCCGGTGCATCTCCACCGGAGGTAAGCACCGCAATTTTTTCTATTTTTTTATTCATCTTTTTCTTTATTTTCCTTTTAATAAGGGAAGTTTACTGCACAATCATGGTTTCCACTTGTACATTTTCTTCACCAACCAAATTTTGCAGCTTCCGCATAAGTTCGGGGCAGTAACCAGTTGTATCATTTGGAAATTCAAATCGGAATGGCTTGCCACGTTCAAACACCAATACCCCAAAGTGATCTTTCCCGGGGTAAGATCGTAACAATCCAACTACACGTTTCATCCTTAAAACACCGCGATCACCTTCAACATAATTTGCCCTCAAAACGACAGTGATCATTCGTAAATCCTGTTTGTCGGTTTCCTTACGGATTGTAAATATTTCAAGTGGAGGGATAACCACCGGGATTTCCGGTATCTTCGGTTTAATCGGTATAATTTTTTCCTGCGCCAAAGTGTTTTCCATTAAGACGAAAGCTGTGTTTTTCTCTATTTTTTTAATTTCTTTTTCTGTCTCTTTTTCTGTATCTTTTTCTGTCTCTTTTTCTGTATCTTTTTCTGTCTCTTTTTCTAATATTTTTTCTGATTCTTTTGGATTTTCAATAATATAGTGGTTCTCTTCCAGGCTTATTGCCTGTACCGGGAA
The DNA here is from genome assembly GCA_002841995.1 of Chloroflexi bacterium HGW-Chloroflexi-8. Lineage (GTDB taxonomy): Bacteria > Chloroflexota > Anaerolineae > Anaerolineales > Anaerolineaceae > UBA6170. The sequence continues at coordinate 18,802 of PHBS01000044.1, read as the reverse complement.
CCAATCATCAGGAAAGTCTGGTGGTGGTGGCATATCTTCATCTTCTTCAAAATGATAAACGATTTCAGCTGGACCAGGTTGCAACTTATCATTCTCAGCGTGATTAAACTTCAATTCCGGTTCGCTGATTATTTCATTAGTTTTGATTCCAGTTGGATTTTCACTTTCCCCACCAAATATTATCTCATAGCCATAATCGTCAGAATTATCTTGTGAAAGAGAAGTTGAATTTATCTTATTCAAGGAATTATCTGAAGGCAGATCCTGATGATCCAGCAATGGTTCACTTATTGAATCCACAAGGATCTTAGGTTCATTTCCATCATTATCCAATTTACCTTCCACGATTAAAATCCGGTCGATTTGAATAAATTCACGGAACTGACTCCAAGTATTGGGGAAGATCACTAGCTCCATAGGACCGTTCATATCTTCAAGTGTAGCAAAACACATGTCTTTACCATTTTTAGTTTGTAATCTTCGAAATCGGGTAATCATTCCGCCAACAATCACACTGCTTTTACTTTTCATTTCGATGAGTTGACTGGAATATCGGGTTATCTTTTTCTTTAAAATTTGGGTATATGGCTGCATGGGATGGGAGGAGACATACAGTCCAATCAGCTCTTTTTCCCATTCCAGAAGTTCACGCAGCTGCAGCGAAGAGACATTCGGCAACTCAATCTCTTCCACAACCGTTGAGACCAGTCCAAATATGCTCATTTGACCAGACTGAGCTGCCTTAAAATGACTGGTTGAAATAGCGACAATTCGATCCAATGATTCGAGTATTGCCCGCCGATCCCCAAATTTATCCAGAGCACCAACACGAACAAGGCTTTCCAAAGCACGTTTGCCTACCTGGCGCAAATCCACTCGTTTTGCGAAATCGTTAATGGTGTTAAAAGGACCTTCCGCATTCCTCGAATCCAGAATAATTTGTACAGGAGCCAATCCAACATTTTTTACAGCACCCAAACCAAATCGGATGACCGACTTTCCATCTGGTGTGTCCTCAATCGAAAAATCCCACTCACTGGTATTTACATCTGGCGGTAACACATCAATACCCAAATCACGGCAATCCGAAACATAAAAAGCCACTTTTTCCATCTCGTTCTTTGATGCTGAAAGTAAGGCTGTCATATATTCAACCGTATAATGCTTTTTCAAATAAGCCGTTTGAACAGCAATGATTCCATAATCGGCTGCATGACTTTTGTTAAAACCATAACGTGCGAAGTTTTCCCAATCGGTATAGATCGCACTCGCTGTATCGCGATCCATAATTCCGTTGGATACTGCACCGGTGACAAACTTTTCACGGTGCATCTCAATTTCTTTCGCTTTTTTCTTGGAAATTGCGCTACGCAAACCATCTGCTTCTGCAGCTGTGTAACCTCCAATTTCCATCGCAGCAAACATTAATTGTTCCTGGTAAATTGCAATTCCATAGGTTTCCTTAAAAATCGGTTCCATGGAAGGATGCCGATATGATACATCTTCCTCGCCATGCATACGCTTGATATAAGATGGGATAAAGTCCAGCGGACCAGGTCGATATAACGCGACCATGGCAATAATCTGAGCCAGGTTTTTGGGCTGCATTTGCACGATATAGCGCGTCATCCCTGAACCTTCCAATTGAAACACCCCGGCTGTGTGACCGGTACCAAGAAAGTCAAAAGTTGACGGATCATCGATCGGGATGTTATGGAGCGTCAAATCAACTTGATGACGGGATTTGATCATTTCGCTTGCACGCGCCATGATTGTTAATGTTGCAAGCCCTAAAAAGTCAACTTTTAAAAGCCCCAATGCGTCCAGGTGTGCCATTTCAAATTGGGTTACTGATTTAACAGGAGTATCTTCCGAATTACTGGTTGGCCGATGAAGTGGCACATAATTGATGACTGGTTCATCGGTGATTACAATACCCGCTGCGTGGGTGCCCACATTTCGTACAACCCCTTCCATATGGTGAGCTGTATCGATCAGCTCTTTTAAATATGGAACCGTATCATACAATTCTTTAAGTTCTTTTACTTCCTTAAGGGCATCAGGTATCGAAATCTGCTTGCCGGATGTAGAGGGAATTAATTTGCTGACCTGATCCACTTCAGACAGGGGAACATCCATAACCCTGCCAACATCCCGAATTGCGGCTTTCGCGCCTAATGTACCAAATGTGATAATTGCCGCAACTTTATCATGACCGTATTTATCTGCGCAGTATTTGATAATTTTGGATCGTAAGTCATCCTGAAAATCCATATCAATATCCGGCATGGAAATTCGACTAGGATTTAGAAAACGCTCAAAAATAAGTCCATGACCCAATGGTTCTACCAGGGTAATATCCAAACAATAAGCAACCATGGATCCAGCAGCAGAACCGCGGGCGTTATACCAGATGCCCTCACGTTTGGCAAACATGCATAAATCCCAAACAATCAGGAAATAGGCATCGAAACCCATATTATGAATGACACCAAGTTCATAATCCAGACGTTCCCGTACTTTTGGATCTTTTGCTTTATCACGATATTTTCGAAGTAAGCCTTCTTCACATAACGCATGTAAATATGACTCTGTTGTGCAACCTTCGGGGACATCAAACCGCGGTAAATGGTATTGATCATTTTTCAGATTGACATTACAACGATCTGCAATTAATAGGGTATTCTCCAGCGCTCCTGGTATGTGGCCAAAAGATGCCTGCATCTCTTTTGGAGTACGCAGATAATAAGAATCACCATTCATCTTCATACGGTTCGGATCACTCAACAATGAACCGGTTTGAATAGCCAGCAAAATATCCTGATAACGCGCATCACTCTGTTCGATATAATGCACATCATTCGTTGCCACATATTGGGCATTGAATGGCTTCCCTAATTCAAGCAGCAGATTATTTACTCTCTTCAGTTCATCGATGGGATGATCCTGGAGTTCTAAAAAAAATCGGTCCTTACCAAAGACATCAAAGTACCATGCCATCTTTTGCTTCGCCAGACCAATATCATTATCTTTAAGTGCACGTGGAATTTCCGCAGCCAAACATCCTGATGTAGCAATCAGTCCTTCGGAATGCTCTGCAAGGAACTCATGGTCGATGCGCGGGTAATAATAGAATCCATCCAATTGTCCCGCGCTGGCGATCTTTAATAAATTCTGATAACCAGTTAGATTTTCAGCTAACAAAAGAAGGTGTGAGCTGCGTTTGTCCTGCTTGGAGTCTTTCTCATTCATTCTTCTTGCGGATAAATAACTTTCCAACCCAATGATTGGTTTCACGCCTTCTGCAATTGCAGTATTGAAGAAATCAATTGATCCAAACATTGTTCCATGATCAGTAATTGCAACTGCAGGCATACCCAATTCTTTTACCCGTTTAACAAGTTTCTTTATATTGCAGAAACCGTCCAATATCGAATAGACCGTATGGACGTGTAAATGGGCAAACGACATGTAGTTTCTCCCTTAAGACCTTTAATCGCTAGTATTAGATTATCAAAATGAACTCGCCAACCATGCGAAGAATGCTTATTATAGAACTTTTCCCTGATGATTTAAAACCTACAAGAGTGATTATACATTAGGAAAACCCAATCAGACACGATGGACTCTTAAAAATTTTTGTTTTTTAAGAGTGGTGAATCATTTCTTAAGGTTACCGTATTTGAGAGTAGAAATCCGGAAAAATTCACGATCGCGGATTCCTGAACAGAAAATCTGGTGTGTTGCATTGAATGATAAAATTCCACAGGTTAATTAACTTACAGCGAACCTTAATTGCTTATTTTCAAAATTTTCGTTCTCGACAGATAATAACCCCTCGTGTAAACTCAATAAAAGCTTATTTGCTTTGAATCAGGATTTCTCCATCATGGTCACCAAGTTTTTTCAAGATCGGCATTTCTTTTCAGCATTTCTAACCATTGCAATTCCAATTACTATTCAGCAATTTTTCTCGGCACTGACCGGCATGCTGGATGTACTAATGGTAGGACAATTGGGTGAAACTGCGATTGCATCATTAGGTTTGGCAAATCAAATCTTTTTTCTATTAACCATCCTGATTTTTGGTATTAATAGCGGCATAGCGATTTTTACCGCACAATATTGGGGAAAAGGCGATATTTATAATCTCCGCAGGGTAATGGGGATTGGACTAACATTATGTTCCGCTGTTGCAATAATATATTCAATAGCAGCGATCTTTTTTCCGGAAAAAGTGCTTGGGTTTTACACAAATGATCAGGAAGTCATCGATTTAGGTAGTAATTATCTACGAATTGTTGGTTTCAGCTACATCCCAACTGCGATATCACTCGCGTTTGCGTCTGTGCTTCGAAGCTCACAAAATGTGCGACTTCCAATGCTCGTTACAATATTTGCTTTGAGCTTGAAAATATTTTTAAATTTTTTACTCATTTTTGGAAACCTCGGGTTCCCGAAATTGGGTGTGGAAGGAGCGGCAATCGGAACGATGATTGCCCGAACACTTGAGTTCATTTTCATCGTTTATCTATCCTATCGGTATCGAACTGCAGCTGCGGCAAAAATCCGGGAACTAAAATTTTCATTTGTCTTTTTTAAAAAAGTATTGTGGACCTCCCTGCCTGCAGCAATAAATGAATTTTTCTGGTCAATGGGTATAACCACATATAATGCGGTTTATGCTCATATTGGTACAGATGCAATTGCTGCTATTAATATTAATGGGACGATTGAAAACATGTCCTTTGTGATTTTTATCGGACTTGCGAACTCTTGTGCAATTATGATTGGCAATCAAATAGGGGCAGGTCGGGAAGATCTTGCTTACGAATATGGAAAACGGTTCATGATTCTTGGAATTTCCAGCGCGTTAATAATCGGAGTACTGGTTATTCTATTAAGACCGCTTGTTCTATCTTTGTACAATATTCAAGCCGAATCCTATCGGTTTGCTTATACCATCCTTCTTATATATGGTTTAACAATGTGGATTCGTGTTAGCAATTTAATCATTTTTATCGGATTGCTACGCTCTGGCGGTGATACACGCTTTGCTTTAATTTTAGAAATGTGTTCAATCTGGTTAATTGGTGTGCCATCTGCCCTTATTGGAGCATTTGTGCTAGATTGGCCAGTTTTTGGTGTTTATGCCCTGGTTCTTTCTGAGGAAATTTTTAAACTGATATTTGTCTTGCCACGTGTTAAATCCAAGAAATGGATAAATAACCTTACAGCTGTTGTTACATAAATTCGTAACTTTATTAATACTTTCCCGACTATACTATTAGTCATAGGGTTATCATACTTTCGATGTTGCGATATCAGATCCTATAAGGAGAAGTTCGATGTTAAAAAAGCAACTATTTGGTAATTTAAATTTCGTTTCCTTTTCCTTACTGTTTATCCTTATTTCACTGGTTTCTTTTTTTAATCCTCCTGAAAAAGGACTTGCAGCAACACCACAGCCTGGTGATACCCAAACAATCACTCTTTTTGATGGCCCATTCTTCAACTTTTTGCCGCTGATTACAATCCAAAACCTACAACCATCAAGTGGTTATGTATTATTAGGTTGGAATGATCTGGGAATGCATTGTTACAACCGGGACTTCAAGGATTTGGCAGTCCTTCCGCCATACAACACGCTTTGGGCGCAAGTCATTCAGCGGGGTGACCCGCCTCAAATTGTCACAAGCAATATTAAAGTCGAATATTCCTTTCCAAACAACACCTATTCAGTAGGAAAATCCAATTTCTGGACTTATGCACAATCGTTGTTCAATTTATCTGGACCATTGTCAGAAAACATTGGATTAACAGGAAATGGTTTGTCAGGTGAAATGGATGCAAAAGGTGATCACTTTTCAGTAGATGGAATTCCACTCACCGAATTTCAGGATTCTGCTCCAACCAGCGCGTATCCTTATCAGCTTGCCGAAATCATCGCAAAAGATATTAACACCGGCCGCGAATTGGCAAGCCTGACTGTTGTTGCCCCTGTTTCTACCGAAATGCGCTGTGTTAATTGCCATTTCGACGGAAATATTGATAGTATTTCTACAGGCGGAATTGAAACCAACATTCTTACCTTACATGATCAGGAAAATGCGTACAAATATCCGGTTGACCATACAACTCCTTTAATGAACCGCCGCCCAGTATTATGTGCTGAATGTCACGCATCAAATGCTCTGGGACTTTCTGGCCAACCAGGCATACCCAGTCTTTCTCGGGCTATGCACGAAAAACACAAAGAAATTGTACCCAACACTCAGGAAGGTTGTTACAACTGCCACCCAGGACCTACAACAAAATGCCTGAGAGATGTGATGTCTACCGAACACAATATGACTTGTATAGACTGTCACGGCGGGCTGGAAGTAGTTTCTCAAAATCCAAACCCCTGGCTTAATGAACCAACCTGTTCCCAAAGTGGGTGTCATACAGATATTACTCAAAATCAAGCGCTTTACCGCAACTCAACCGCGCATGCTGGAATCTATTGCGCAGCCTGCCATGACAGCCCACATGCCATAGCGCCTTCAAACCAGGTGAATGATGGTATTAAATTCATCCAACTTCAGGATAGCCCGGGGCCACTTTCCAAATGCACAGTTTGTCATATCACACAACCAGCTGAAGTGGATATTCACACAACGCAATAGATCCTTGCTAGCAGATACTGCAAATTATGGATTTGGAATTGAATTCACCCATTCTTCCAGGGTGCCAGTGTCAAATTTATTCTGAGCCATATGGTCGATCATCAAGTGAACTGCTTCTTTATCAGATGAGACTTGATAGTCGCATTGTGTTTCATAGTTTTCAACCATACTACTTGCCAGATTGAAACCACCTTCTAATTGCAATTCGTAGAAACGATCACAATCAATCATGGAGATCTTTCCAAACTGAAAAAAAAAGGAGGGGTATATTCAACATTTTTAGTATTTTCTATATCTCCATTTTGAGCTAGCTCAGGTTTTACATCTAAAGAAAAAACCAATCTTTGATTGTTATTCTCTTTCAGCAAAGAGATGCCATCCATCCATTCAGGGATATTAATACCAAGATAATCCAGCAATGTTGGAGCAATGTCAATATTTTGACCATTCTTACTCAGTTGGGCAGCATATTCGCCTTTTGGAAAATGGAATATCAGTGGCAAGCGTTTATTTGCCACCCATTTTTGGCCATGATCGCTTCCAATGGCGATAATCGTATTGTCGTCCTGGTTGTTTTCTTCAAGGACATCAACTATCCCTTGAATGGTTTTGTCAAACTCCAGAATCATGTCATCGTAAAAATCAGCGCTCCAGGGATTTTGATTTGAAATGTCGGTCCCGGCAGAAAAAAATTGTTCTCTCGGGTAAAACAGCCCTCCATTCGTACCCATCCAATGGATGTGGACAAACAAAGGTTGTTGCTCGTTTTCAATCAATTTAACCAGGTCCTGTATTTTTAAAAAATCATCGAACTTGGAATTCGTCCCTGTGACCTGTGAATACACATCATCCATCGTTCTGATAAAGAAAATATGAAATATTCGATCTGTGATGCGGTTAAACAAATCATAAATAAAATTGGCGATTTCTTCCGGTAGAATGGAATTCAATAATTCCAGATAGTTGCTTTTTTCCACAGAACTATGGAATACTTCGTCAAACCCTTCAACATATTCTGTGCATATGCATCCGCATAATAAGATTGCCCATATTGAACCGTATAATACCCAATCGACTTTAAAATCCCGGGAATATGTTGATAAGAATCCTCGTTGGTTAAAATATCTGGCGGATACAAAACACGGGTATCAGATGCATACTTGCCAGTTAGGATGGAAATAATTGATCCGGTTGTTTTCGCTCAATTCGTAAATCCGATTTCATTCAACAAAGATTGGTTTTTCCATTCATCCAGAAAAGGTGTGGTTTTACGGTCATATCCATAAATAGACATATGATCTGCATTCAATCCATCTGCAGTAATCAGGAAGATATTTGGTAATTTTTCATTTGCATTGTCTGTTTGATATTCGTGATAATCCTTGGAATTATTGGTTTGGTGAATTAATGGAACCATTATTGCCAAAACAATAAAACCAATTGTGACTGTACGAATTTTTGTAGTAGATACATGCTTGGCAAAGCCGCTTCCAATTGATTTTGCCCAACTCCTTGTATTCCTGGAGAAAAGTACAATAAAGAAAATAAATCCCAATCCATAAATTGCACTGATAATACCTGTCGTCGAAACGATGCCAAATTGAAATATGGTATATGTGAAGTTGTCAAACAAAAGTAGTATCAAAGAAGCTAAAATGATTGCCGGAACAATACAAGCTATACAAAAAGCAATTCTTTTGATAATTGAACTTTTAGCTAATTTTTTGTAAAAGATATAAACAAGAAACCAGAATTAAACTAAAACTGATTGCACAGACAAGTACAAAAAAAGAGCCCCAAATTTTACCGGCCAGGAAACATTGGTCAAAAAAGAAGGCTTCGTGACAATAAAAAGCCATTCCATAAAAACATACCCAAAAGATGTAAAGATTGTCAGGAAGAATAACCCTCGCCAGGCAATCAATCTCCGCTTAAATAGTTTGTTTTCCAAATTCAATTCTGTTCTCCACATCTTTTACATAAATCTTCTAATTTCTACGTAAACCAAGCAAATTTCGAAGAAAAACAGAGGAAGGTGATTAAAAATAACTATTTCTTAGTTCACAATTAAAAATTCTCTTTCCAGACTTTCAATTATACGTGTAACAAACCCTTTTATCGTGAGAAGGGTAAATAATCAAACAGGATTGTTTCAAACTCATCGTTAATGATTATTCCTCTTTGAACTTCAAAACTCATTTTGGTCCTGTGAATTGCGATAACGATAAAAAGATAACTCAATTTACTCTACATGTTCCAGATCTTAATCTGAAGAATAATTCGTAATCCAGTTCTCAAGTTCGCTTGTATCAAATCTATTTTCTTTGAGATGATCTGAGATTTGGTGCAAAATCTCCATATCAGATTTTTTCTCGTTTGTGCAACTCGTATTGTAAGAATCAACCTTAGCTTTCGCAAACGAAAAGGAATCCAAAAAACTCAATTGATACCAATGGTCACAGTAAATCATTGAAACAAATCCAAATTGATAAAATGGAGGTTTTGATAATGCGGTATCTACTTTGGTCCATCCATTTTCCACAGTTGTTCGCCCTACCCCTGTAGCAAAGATTGGCCTCTGTTTCTCCAAACCATTTAATAACGAAGTTCCCTGCATCCACTCTGGTATTGCCAAGCCCAAATAATCCAACAGGGTTGGTGCAATATCAAGGTTTTGCGCATTCAACGATAACGTTTTGGAAAACTCACCATTTGGAAACAGGAAAATTAACGGCAGGCGTTCATTCGATACATAATGCTGGCCATGGTCGCTTGCAATAACGATGATCGTATTCGCATCGTTTGATTCTGGATTGAGTTTTTCATAGATACCTTTAATTGTCTGATCCAACTCCAAAATCGAATCGTCATAGAAATCAAGATCCCATTCCATTTGAAGATCTTTTTGCTTTTTTATTGAAAAAACTTGTTTTTCAGGAAAAAACTTTGCGCCATGAGTACCCATCCAATGAATATGTGCAAAAATTGGCTGTTCCTTTTGCTCAAAATAACCATAAAGTTGTTCGATTTTCTGACTATCAGCATATGCTTCTGCAACCATTGTGACTTGCTCAAAATTGTTTTCCATTGTGTTCAAATAAAAAATATGTCGTAACCTATCAAAAATTCGGTTGAAAGTTTCGTAAAAGAAATACGCGCTTTGGCCAGGAAAATAAGAATTAAGAAGATCAAAATACTTGCTTCCCAAAAATCTACGACCATTTACCATATCAAATCCGTTTAAAAGATTTTGATTGTAGGCATCCACATAGACACCAAACCCCATCTCAACTGTAAAATATCCTGATGCTTGTAAAATGCCAGGCAAATGTTCATACGAATTAAGATTGGTTAAGATGTCAGGAGGGTAAAGCACTCGAGTTGTGGTTGTGTCTTTGCTTGTTAGAATGGATATGATTGACCCTGTAGTATTGGCACTGTTTGTAAATGCATTCTCTGCAACTAAGGAACTTTTCGAAACGCTCTTCAAAAAAGGGGTCGTGTCCCGTTCATAACCATAGATGGACATATGGTCTGCATTCAAACCATCGCTGGTGATAAGAATGATATTGGGCAGTTGAGATGTTGTAGAATTTACCTTTGATTCCGGGATTAATCGTTGCAAGCTACCATGGCGAAAATAGGGAATAGATATCGTTCCAGCCAGGAATACGACCAAGAATAGTACAAGAACCATTTTGTTTTTTTGTTTTTGTATTTTGTTCTCCAGGTAAACACCTGTATTCAAGACATTACGATAGATCCATACAAAGACGATTAAAAAACAAAGCGCATAGACTCCTCTTAGAATCCCTTGTGTGGAGACAATTCCAAAACGAAAAAGTGTATAGGTAAAGTTATCAACCAGAATCAAGACCAGAGCTGATAGGATGCCAGCAGGAACAGCTGCTCCAATGAAAAAAAACAATTTCTCAGACTTCCTAAATAACGGTATTCTACTTATCAGAAATAAAATTCCCAAAGGCAATTCACTTAGAATTATCGCCAATGAGCTAACAAAAAACAAAATTTCATATTTATCCAGAATACTCAAATTCGTCATGAAGGATGGCTTGGTCACAGTAAACAACCACTCCATAAACACATATAAGAATGCGGAAATAAGGGTCAAAAACCAAACACCATTCCACACAATTCGAGAATCCCTAATTGGATTAAGAAACGATTTCAAAGAAAATTTGCCTTTTTATCAGTTCATTATTAATCAAATGAAGATTTATTTGCACACAAACCAATAAATTGTTCTTTCTGTTCCGGGAACTTGAATTTCTTTTTGAAGATTGAAATCCTGCAAGAAAGCATCAAGGAACCCTTGCTGATGGTAGTCGCTAAAAATATCCTCCCGTGATGAAAGAAGTCTTTTTACCTGGCTATCCTGTTTTGGTACAAATTCAATGATGAGGTTTTTTCCCATCCCTGCTAATGTTTTTGAGATCTTGTCCAGAGGCAAGTTATTTGAAATCGCCAGATGATGAATCAATGCCAGTGCCATTACCACATCTGTTGGTCCCCTTTGGAGAAACGACTGGCGCTCCTCATTCTCCCAACCTATTGCAGGTGAAGGATTGATCAGGTCCAGAATAAGCGGATGAACGTTTGTGATTTTATTCTTTTTGCAATCCAGATAATTTTGCTCTACAGCACCAGGGTCATAATCTGAGGAAATAACAAGGCATTCAGGCATATCCTGGACCACCTTACTAAAAATTCCCGTATTGGCTCCCAAGTCCCAAACCATTTTAGGGTGAATTTGGTGAAGCAAATCCGAGATAATGGTCTGCTTTTCTAAAAACGATTGATCGCTATAATTTGTACTCTTATAATAATTAGCCCAATTTTCCCCTTTGGTCTGCCATTTTAATGCTCTGACGGTATTGGCAAGACTGTCGATTAATCCAATTAAAGAAGTCTTGGAGAAAGTGTTATTTTTTTGAGGTTTGGATTTTTCCTCGTTATTGAATTTTTTTAATGCCATTGCATGCAAATGAATGTGAGTTGAAAGGCCAAAATTTAACTTGCTCGAAAATGGTAATAATTTAGCAGCAATTTCCAAAGGAATTCCATCAATGTATGCCAACAACAATTTACTTAAATTAACATCCACTTTACTCATCATTGCCAATGGAGCTAAGAAGTGCTGACAAAATTGTCGATAAGCAACCCACGGAGTGCCCTCTTCATACCTGGCAAAACTGAGTGTGTCAATCAATACGGGGTGATTTCCAATAAACTGGATATTATACGCACTGGCATCTTTCAGTATCATTCCGTATTGCAAGGCTAACTTTTGTATTCGAAGGGTTTGCAAAGCTGCATCCCGATATTGAGAAAATGACCATTCATACGGATACGAAATAAAAGGAATCAAATCCGGTATTATCGTTTTATAATGCAGTTCCGGAATTAGTGGGTAAGAAGCAATTTCTGTATGAGAAAGGAGCATCTTTCTTTTAACTAATTCCTGATATAAATCAGAGGATATCAAAAAATCATAATCTGCTTGGTAGAGTTGGTTGATCTGCCTGTAAATTTCCCCGTCCTTCCTAAAAACAAATCCACTTGGATCACGAAAAGATGATGCTATCTTTCCATCTGTTTCACTCTTCATCATTTAGATCATCATCCATTTCTAAAATGTCTTTATCCTTTTTGCCAAACAATGTGCGGATTTTCTTCCAAAAAACACGTATAAGTACGCCTGCGCCTAACAAACCCGCCAATACCAGCTGCAAGATCATACTTCCAAATCCGGGGTCTAAATACATAGCCATTTCTCCCAATTGGTGATTTGTTATCAATAAGCCTTTGAAAAAGTTCATTATACTATTTAATTCGAGGCATTTCACTCATCACAAAAAACAACTTATAATCATAGCAATAACTTTTTCAATATTTGGAAGACCATGAGTATCCAAAAAACAATTCGACAGGTTTTTTTTCTATTATTCACGATTTTTACACTGCTGGTTCTTATCTCCTGTCAACAATCATTCACCCAGGAACCTATAAATCGCAAAACACCTTTATTCGAATTTGCTGGGGACTATGAAAACCGTATGCGTGTGCAAGAAACTGCCCGCCAATTAGTTGCGAACCAGGAAGATATTTCAACTGATCAGGTTACAATCCTTTCGACTGAAAAACAGAGCTGGACAGATAACTGCCTTGGGTTGCCAAACGCAAATGAGATATGTTCTGAAGGAAAAATCGAAGGCTATATGATTGTCCTAAATGGGAATGATCATATTTATGAAGTTCATTCCGATACAACAGCTACCAGCACACGTCTTCGAAGTGTGTTCGACACAAATTTATCTCCACAGGAACAAACTGTGGAATTATTAGCGAAACAATTAAATATCGCTACCACTGAAATTCTTGTGCAATCTGTTGAACCAGTCGATTGGACAAATTCATGTCTTGATATGGAAACAAATACTAATTGCGCCGATGTGATTATTCCTGGATTTCGAATAATTCTTGAAGCCCATGGCCAGTTATTTGAATATCACACCGACCAGGTAGCCAGCGTCATTTATGGTGGGATAAAAGAAGAAGCAATTGGATCCGACCAGGAACCGATCGCATTAAATAACTATCTGACCATTAGTATGCAAAGAACTTATTTTAACAGCACCATGGTCGAGCAATTACTTGTTTCCAGTGATATGATCATGGTCGTCAGCAATAATGAGGGGTTTGAAAAAAACGGATTATCCTTGACGGAAAGTGAAAAAGAACAGCTTATAAACTGGAAGAACAGTTTTAATGACACCAATTTCACCGTTCGTGATGAAAAAGGAAAGTGGGAAACCACAGTCCATTTATATGGAATTGGCCAGGAAGATTTACCGGAATTTGGTCAGGAAGTTTTGCTAAATTTTGTGCTTGAACTTTACGCAAGCCAGGCTTCGCCTGACACAAAATGAGAAATTTGTGTTCAGCCGTGAGCTGAAATGCATCTCCTAAAACTCCGCTTTTCCCCACACCCAAATTAATTGATGGAAAAACTGGACCATCTTAGCAAAACCTTCGATACTTAACCGTTCATCGATTCCATGCATGCGGTGCAGATCCTCTTTGCTGAGTTCATATGGGCAAAACCGAAATACAGCATCACTGATTGCAGCATAATATCGGGCATCGGTTGCACCCATCACCAGATAGGGAGCCACAGCTATGTCCTCAAATACCCTCCGTATCGTCAACGATAATAATTGATACGCTGGGGAATCAGTTGGGGATACAGGAGAAGCTTCCCAAAACCCATCTTCAACCGGTTCGAATTCAACCTGATCATCATTGATAATTTTCCGGACCCGCTCACAGACTTTCGCTATCGTATCTCCTGGCAACAAGCGCATGTTTACAATTGCTTCTGCTGTGTGGGGTAAGATATTATCCTTTACTCCGGCTTTGACAATCGTTAATGCCGTCGTTGTTCGAATACTTGCATCCGTTTGCGGGTTCTCTTCGATTTGTTTTCTGGCAATAGGTCCAAAAAACCATAAATTTGCGAAGACAAACTGCATTCCAAACGATGCTGCGGATCCAAGCCCGGCGTACAGATCTTTTATTGCATTCATCCGGGCAGGTTGTGGATTTTCGGCCAAACGTGCCAATGCTTTTGACAATCGCCCAATTGCCATATCTTTACCTGGCATTGCGGAATGACCGGGGATTGCTTCGGTGTGTAGCCGCAGACTAAGGTGCCCTTTCTCAGCTACACCAATCAATGCTGACGACCCATCTACACCGGGAACAGCCTGCTTCATTATGGTACCGCCTTCATCCATCATTGCAGCGAGATGTACATTGTTTTTTTGTAAATATTCCACAATTTTCGCAGCACCATGTTTTCCACCTATTTCTTCATCCTGACCAAAGCCCAGATAAATTGTGCGTTCAGGAACATATTCCTCAGACAATAATTTCTCAACTGCTTCCAATAAAGCAATCATTTGGGATTTAATATCCAGAGTACCGCGTCCCCAGATAAAGCCATCCGCAATTTCTCCGGAAAAAGGCGGATAAGTCCAGGCTTCCAAAGTATGTTCATCGGCTGGGACAACGTCCTGATGTGCTGCAAACAAAATAGGTTTTAGTTCTTCATTTCTTCCTTGCCATTTATAAAGCAATGTAGCCTGATCAATGATCTCCAGCTTAAGTTGTTTATTTACAAGAGGATAAGTGCTCTTCAGCATATAATGCAGTTTTTTAAATTGGTCCAATTGAATAGTGTCGCGGTCCGAAGAAATCGTTTGTATCTTAACAGCCTCTGAAAGATGTTCGGCCATCTTAAGCATATCCACATCGATCAAGTCCAATTTTTCGACAATTGGCAGTGGTTTAAACATCCGGGTTGTGCGAATCAGCATAAACGCTGCTAAAAAAAGGATTAAAACCAATATTAAAATAATGATACCCAGATCCATCTATCACACTCCAAAGCCGAATTTGATTAAATATTATAAAAATTTATCCCGGAAAAATCCAAAGAACAGGATCACTTAATTGTAGTTCAAAGGTCAATTGTTTCAAGTCATCCTGGCGTTCTGCCTCAATTTGCATCACTAGGAATTCTATATAAACACGTAAATCCCACGGTGAAAGAATGACAGGCTTAAAATTGATAGCTTCCCCGGCAAATAATGCTGGTGGATTCTTTATCAAAGTCTCAGCCCTAATAAGCATTTCTTCCATTTCCAATTCAAATGCAGGTATAAAAACTGTCCTGGGATTTTGCCAGAATTGGAGCATTTCTTTAGTCATATTCCCGCGCAAAGTCTCTCGGTTCAATGTGACATTTGCAATAGTTACCCAATATGGAAAACCGATTTCAATATCCTGCGATGATTGTTGAAAATGTATCTCGATTTGAGAGAGTCCATTATCGCTATTTAACAAAACGCCACGCTGACATTGACTGCACATCCAGGCAACTTCATCTACATTTGCCAAAATTGGCATAGCACAATTTGGGCAAACCATCGGATTCAAAAAGATGCTTGGATTCATTTCCTAAATAATCCAATCTTTCTGGCTGTCTCTATCAATTCACGTGCCTCCTGTGGTAATCCCAAATTTAATTTTCCGGGACCAAGCCATTGTGCTTTATAGCGATGATATTCATAGTGTTCAGAATATCGAAATATACGCCATCCGAATACCATAAGACCTATCCCGATTAAGATTAATACCAGGATGAAAATCAAATTCAAGTTCTCTCCAAACTTCAGGATGAAGGCCGGGCCATCAATGGCGATAAAAGAACCAAATGCCATTCCTAAAACTAATGCAGCTGCGCGGTAAGTAATGCTACCTGGCGCTTTGCCATAGATGACTTCACCGGAAAAGCCATCCACGACCACTTGAAATGCTCGCCCTTGTACTGTATATCGAATGATCCACAGGGGATAATAGACCAAAGAAAGCCTGGGTTTAACAATCCGGACAAAAAGTTGTGTTTGCTTATCGAGTCTGATTCGCTCATTAAGATGCTTTTCAAATGCCTGGTTTGCTAGTTTGAGTGTCTCGGTGCATGAGCCAATAGGTTCAAATACCAATCCTGAACGGTGAAGATCCGACTGATCAAATGGATAGGTTGGTCGGTCATCAATTTTGACATGGTTGACACCAAATTCACTGACATCACAGGCGGCACTGTTCCAAAACAATTCTTCTGACACCCGAATTTCTTTTGGAACATAACGCTGGTTATCGCCACTACCGACCCGTTTTTTACCAAAGCCCCACCCCAATCCATGTCCATTAATATTCCAATATGGAACAAAAACAAGAAAAGCATCTGCTAGTTTTGAGCGACTGCGGGTGTTACGGGTAATCTTAAATGTGCTGGATAAGAATTTTCCCCAGGACTGCAGGGCAGCTTCTTTCGAAACATGGACTGGCACCTGGTAACGGGGTATCCCTTTTTCACCCTGTATGACAGAACGCAAGTCACAAAATGGACACTTGACAATTGGAAACCCCTCCGGAATCTGGATCATACCGCCACAGCGTGGGCATGATAAGCTATTTAAATGCTTTGAATTATTCATATCCGAGAGGCCACCCAAATTGCCAGTAAAAATAAAATTGGTGCAGCAATCAATCCCAGTACCAATGCTATCGTAATAGCCACACCTGTCGCCTGATTGCCAAAGAAAAGAGCAAAAACGGGTACTGAAGCCAATCCCAAGTACACAAGAGCCGTTAGGCCAGCCGCCAAAATATAGGGAGCTTCTGACTTGCTTGGGTAAACATTGGCAAAGACCTTTCCAGTTCCTGCCTCGACAACCGCAGTATAAATTCGATTCTGATACATATATTTAATGATAAATATCGGTATATGTACCATGAAAATTTCCAAAGGTTCACCCTGAATTATGTTTTCATCCAACCAGGCACGGGCAGCTTCTAATGGCACAGTTGGTGTCTGTGCATCAATGTCAATTTCAAAAGCATATTTTTTTAAATCGCCAGCTGGAATTTTTAAATTCTTCAACTCGGAGATCGAAGTTGCAGCCGCTGGCTGTAATAAAATTGACTCTCCATTTCCTTTTAAGCGAACTTTAAAATACCATAATGGGAAAAACAAAAATTCTCGACTTATCAAACGGCATTTCTTGTCTAAATCTTTCACGGTTTGATTACCGGACATCCACCGAAATAAAATTGAATTTACCTGGTCAGGGTTGATCGTTGGATCGATATACCAATGAAAAACCACTTTTCCTTTATCCACATAAATTGTCGAATCACAGAATGAGCAAGTGATGAAAATTTGCCCTTCATCAGGGTGAATTTCACCCCCACACTGTGTACATAGAATTGTATTCACAACATTTTCAATCATGGCACATGATTATAGCATGCAAAAATTAGGCAATACTGGAGGTGTTTTGATCCATTCTGTGAAATTCGTTACAGAAATTCTATAATCCAATCAATTCTTCAGATCTTTATGAGAAAACTCATAAAAACGGGTTGCAGAATATCAATCCTATGATGATAAATATCAAAAGAAAAGGGATCATAGCCACTATCTCGCAAAAGCATTGGGTTTTATGATAATTTTGATGGAAAATTATCAATTGACTCAATTTGCCCTTTTTAATAGTTTTACAGACCACCAACTCTTCCAATTAAAAAAAGTCATGGAATTTTGTTCTCTACCTGCAGATATGGTATTATTTGAACAAGGATCGCTAGCAGAACATCTGTATATTTTATTGGATGGTGAAGTAGCCATTTATTACAAGCCGTATGATGGTCCGCCCCTGGTCATCGCTAAAATATTACCAGGCCATGTTTTTGGATGGTCAGCTGCATTGAAAAGAAAAGGTTACAGTTCTTCTGCGAAAACCGTAAGAGACTCTGCTGCATTCCGAATCAAGAAAAGCTCTTTTTCAAGTTTATGTGATCTTTGTCCGGATGCTGGAACCCTGTTTTTGAACCATTTAGCCAGTGCAATATCCGAACGGATAGAAAATTCACACCTGGAGATGCTTTTACTTCTCCGAAATGGTATGAATACAAACAGTGAAGGCTGAGGAGGTTACCCAAATGGAAATGAAGAAAGAATTTACTCTGGAAGAACAAATGCGCGGTCTTGTTGAGCAATTGGACGCATACATTGAAACATATCATGGCGGTTCTGTTGAATTCGTATCCTTTGAGAATAGAAAGGTGAAAGTACACCTGGGTGGTGCTTGCACGGATTGTCCGCTCAAAACTTCAACCGTAAAAGGATGGATTGAGGGTACGTTCAAACAGTTTTTCCCTGAAGAAGTTGACGCTGTAGAACCAGCATAAAAAATAAAAAAAGCGCTTCAAAGCGCTTTTTTTATTCCAAAAATACTTCTACATGTTCGCCATCTTCATCATCATATACATCAATAATTCGTCCTATGGTTCCTGAACGAATAAAAGCCATTAAATCTGTGGAATTCAATCCTTCCACTTCTGGTGCAAATCGGGCACCCATTTTAAATCCTGCATTGATCACACTGATTGGTAATCGTACATTTACCCGTGCTTTCCCGGTCTGTGTATCTGTTACCACCACACGAAAAAATCTGGCTGTTCGAGAATTATCGATTGTCCGATCC
>PHBS01000043.1 GCA_002841995.1 Chloroflexi bacterium HGW-Chloroflexi-8 | reverse complement strand
CAGTGATAAATGAGATCCCAAAAACTGATGATGTTGCAGTCATATCCATTTCTAACGAGTTATCCCGAATGGCAATAAGCACTATCACCAACCTGGATGTTGGATGTCTTTTTGTTCATGGAAAAAATGATCCTTTTATTTCATTACCAAATAACTACCAGATTCTGCAACTACCAGAACAGCATCATGAAATAATTTTCGAACAATCTGGGCATTTTCCTATGTTGGAGGAGAGTAGTAAATTTAATCGATTGCTTATTGATTTTCTGACTTTGGAAACCGGAAAAAATGTTCGCGAACTAAGTTTGAAAGAGGAATGGAAAAGAATAGTGCGATAAGATAATAAAAATGAAAAAGCATTGATTTTTGGTATTTTGAATAGAATTCAAATAACACGAATTCATCAACCTGATCCCGTCAATTGACAAATTGTAAGCGATCTTCTATACTAATTTCAAATTATTGAAGGCACCGGGGAGCTCAATAAACCGAGCTGAGAGGAGAATGGAAAATTCTCGACCCGCATACCTGATCCGGATAATACCGGCGGAGGGATTTGCTAAATTATGGACGATAAACCATCCGCCAAATAGTGGATGGTTTTTATATTTATGGAGAAAAATGGACAATCCAAAAGCAATTATTTTCGTTAATGGGGAGTTAGTTCACCCTGAAAAAGTACGCCAATTTCTACAAAAGAATGATTACTTAATTGCAGTGGATGGTGGACTCAGGCATTTAATTGCTTTGGATATGAAGCCGGATTTGGTAGTAGGAGATTTAGATTCCGTCACACCAGAAATGCTTGAGTTTATTGAAAGTAAAAAAATTCCAAAACTTCAATTAGATATCCATAAAGACGAAACGGATCTCGAAATAGCAATTCAAACAGCATATGAAATGGATTATAAAGATATTTTTTTAGTCGGTGCAATCGGAAACCGGTTAGACCATACAATTGAGAATATCTTCATTCTTACTAAACCGATTTGGGAAAATATCAATTTTACTATTACAGACGGCACCCAAGATATATTTTTGATTCGTAGTGAAAAAACATTCCCTGGAAAAATAAATGATGTTGTTTCACTTATTCCTTTGACGAATGTCGTATCCAAAGTTTCAACAAAAGGTCTTTATTATCCTTTACAAAATGAAGATTTATTTCTTGATCGCGCAAGAGGTGTTAGTAATTTAATGATTTCCAATGAGGTGCAGATTCAAATTAGATCAGGCATCCTGGTTTGTTTCCATATATATAAAGAGATTAATTAAGGAAATTATGAAAAATAATCAAAAATACTTACTGATTTTTATTTCTTTACTGATGGTTCTTAATGCTTGTCAAGTGCGTAGTACCCCAATTTCAAATCAAAATGTTATGCCCAAGGTACTGAACGTAATGACTCATGATTCATTTTCAGTCAGTGAAAGCATCATTTCGGAATTTGAAAAACAAAATAATGTTAAGGTAAACTTCTTATTATCAGGGGATACTGGTGCTGCGCTAAACAGAGCTATTTTAACAAAAAATTCGCCCCAAGCTGATGTTTTTTATGGCACAGATAATACTTTCATGTCTAGAGCTCTATCAGAGAATATTTTTGAACCTTACAAAAGCGATGAACTTATTAATATAAATGATGATCTCGAGTTGGATAAATCCTATCGTCTTTTACCTGTTGACTATGGCGATGTATGCATAAATTATGACAAAAAATTCTTTTCCGAAAATAAATTATCGTTACCAGAATCTTTATCTGATTTGGTCAATCCGGAATACAAAGGATTATTAGTTGTCGAGAATCCAGCTACATCCTCACCGGGATTATCTTTTTTGATGGCAACGATTGCTGAATTTGGAAATAATGGTTACCTTGATTATTGGAAAAAATTAAAAGAAAATGATGTGGTGGTTGTAAATGACTGGGAAACCGCCTACTACACAAATTTTAGTGCTTCCAGTGGAAAAGGAAACCAACCACTAGTCGTTTCTTATAATACCAGTCCAGCCGCAGAAGTTATTTTTTCTGATCATCCATTAACTGATTCTCCGACTTCATCGATAATTTCCGAAAATAGTTGTTTTCGTCAGATTGAATTTGTGGGTATCCTTTCGGGAACTCATGAAAGGGCATTAGCGGAGAAGTTTGTCGATTTTATGTTGAGTCAAACTTTCCAAGAAGATTTACCTTTACAAATGTTTGTTTATCCAGCAAATGTTAAAGCTACTTTACCAGAAGAATTTACGAAATTTATTTCGGTTCCGCAAAAACCTGCCAGCCTGGATCCGGAGTTAATCGCAAAAGAGAGAGAAGTGTGGATTAATGCCTGGACAGATGAAGTTCTTCGATAATGAATTTTAACCACGAAAAAATGCGTAAAACTTCATTTAAATATTTGCCAAAAATTCTACTTGGGCTGATACCGATTATTTTCTTTGTTATCTTTTATTTTTTACCTGTATCGGCAATATTTACCAGAGCAATAGAATTGGCATCGAACCAAATTAAATTGGA
Organism: Chloroflexi bacterium HGW-Chloroflexi-8; assembly: GCA_002841995.1. Taxonomy (GTDB): domain Bacteria; phylum Chloroflexota; class Anaerolineae; order Anaerolineales; family Anaerolineaceae; genus UBA6170. The sequence goes on along the minus strand of PHBS01000043.1, from coordinate 21,798 downwards.
TCAATTAATTCCAAGAATTTGGCAACCATTGCGATTTTCGGTATGGCAGGCATTTTTGTCCACATTTTTTACTGCTTTATTAGGAATTCCTGCAGCATATATTTTTGCCCGCTTTAAGTTTCCAGGAAAATCATTGATGCGAATAATAACAACGATCCCATTTATTATGCCAACTGTTGTTGTTGCAGCCGGATTTAATGCGTTTATTGGACCTAATGGGTGGTTAAATGTGTTTTTAATGAAAATATTCAACCTGGGAGATCCTCCAATTGCAATCATTAATACATTGGCTGCGATAATTCTTGCACATGTTTTTTACAACACAACGGTTTTTATCAGAGTGATCGGTGGAGCCTGGGCACAACTTGATCGAAAATTAGAATATGCTTCCGGTTCATTGGGTGCATCCCGTATTAAGACATTTCTTAAAATCACCCTACCATTGTTACGACCAGCTTTTATTTCTGCATTTTTATTAGTTTTTCTGTTTGACTTTACCAGCTTTGCAGTAATTTTAATGCTGGGTGGACCCGGATTTGCGACTCTGGAAGTGGAGATTTACACCCAGGCACTGCATTTGTTGAATCTCCCGATGGCGGGCTTATTGTCTGGTATTCAGTTGATTTTCACCCTGCTTTTGACAAGCATTTATAGTTGGACGAATCATGGTCGAATATTTCAGTTAACAGCACGCGACCCAAATGAAGTAGAAAAAAAACCTGACTCGCTCATCGAAAAGTTGATGATCATATCAATAATCTTGCTATTAAGTGTAATTCTCATTCTTCCATTATTATCACTCGTGATCAGGTCTTTCACACAAATCAATTCAATTAGCGCGGAAGGAGAGCATTTGGACTTTCAATTTACGCTTCAATATTATCAGCACTTATTCGTAAACGAAAGACAATCCATTTTTTACGTCCCTCCCGTAACAGCAATCCAAAATTCATTTGTTATTGGACTCATCACTGTTATTTTCGCATTATTGTTAGGCTATTTAGCATCAAGAACGCTTTCCATGAATACGAAATTTGTAAGAATATATGATGCATTATTGATGTTACCCTTAGGGACATCTGCTGTTACGCTTGGATTAGGATTCTTATTGGTTTTCAATAAACCTCCAATCGATGTTAGAAGTTTCCCGCTCTTGATCCCGATTGCACACACACTTGTTGGACTTCCTTTTGTGATCAGGATAATTCAACCTGCACTTGTCTCCATTCCAGAAATGTATACTCAATCTGCAGCGTTATTGGGAGCTTCTCCCTGGAAAATTTGGCTGAATATTGAGCTACCAATCCTTTCACGGGCATTTGTCTCTGCGGGTATCTTCGCATTCACGATTTCGATTGGGGAATTTGGGGCGACAACTTTTTTGTCACGTCCGGATTTACCGACAATCCCGATTGCGATATACCGTTATCTCTCTCAACCAGGCGTCATGAATTATGGACAGGCAATGGCAATGGCAACGATCTTAATGGTTATTTGTGCAATGGCGATTTTTTTGGTTGAGCGATTAAGACTACCAGGTATTTCTGATTTTTAAGGATCTTTATGCTTTCGATTATTGATATTTATAAAACATATGAAGGTAAACCACTTTTACGTGGAATCAGCTTTGATGTTCATGAGGACGAAACGATTTGTTTGTTAGGTCATTCTGGAAGTGGGAAAAGCACTCTTTTGAGAATCATTGCTGGAATCGAGAAACCTGAAGGTGGGAAAGTGTTATGGGACGGAGAGGATTTAGTAAACCTCGCAATTCATAAACGTAATTTTGGATTAATGTTTCAGGATTATGCATTGTTTCCACATAAAAACGTCTTTGAAAATGTAGCATTTGGGCTACGAATGTTGAATCTCTCAGAGGCAACGATAAAGGAACGAGTCAATATTGAACTCGAAAAAGTAAAGATGGTCAATTTTGCACAAAGGCGTATTACGGATTTGTCTGGTGGCGAACAACAACGAGTTGCATTAGCAAGAGCATTGGCACCACACCCAAGATTGCTGATGTTGGATGAGCCATTGGGGGCATTGGATAAGACTTTAAGAGGACAATTACTTAAAGAAATCAGAGAATTGTTGCATGAAACCAAAATCCCAGCGATTTATGTAACTCATGACCAGGAAGAAGCTTTTACGATTGGTGATCAATTAGTCTTACTAAATGAAGGCGAAATTGTTCAACATGGAACGCCAAAGATGATTTATCAAAATCCAAAGAATACATGGGTTTCAAAATTTTTAGGATTTAATAATATCGTTCCCGGTAAAGTTACATCGATTAATCCATTAGTGGTTACTTCAAAGTATGGTGATTTTTCATTAATAATAAAAGATAATGAAAAATTTTCTTTAAAACAAGAAGTTAAACTTCTGCTTCGACCAAATGGGATTCAGGAATCAAGCGGCAGTGAAAATTTAATTTATGGAAAAATTATTGATTCGATTTATTTGGGTCAGGGATTTCGGATTTTTATAGATTGTCTTTCCACTACAATGGAATTTGACGTAAAAGGTGATTATAAGATTGGTGATTATGTCAAATTTTCAATAGATCCTTCAGCAATTCATTGTTTTCAGTCCGATTGATTATTAAGACCTCACAACAATTTTAGGGTAGTAGTGTAATTTCATAGCTAAATAGCGAAATAGTGCCAGGAATCCGGTTATTGCTCTCCTGACGAATTGTCAAACGAACATTGGTTGACTCAGACACCTGATAAGGTAAAAATTCTGAAAAAGGTATATGGCTCATGCCCTCAATGGATGCGTGTAATTCAATTTGAGTGGATGTGATAATTTTTCCTTGCGAGTCCACACATTCCAGAATAATTGGATTTGAATTGAGTATTCTGGCGAGTCCGGTGACCTGTAGCATCCCCCCTTGTATTTCATCATTTTCTTTTGGCAAACGAATGATATAAGGTTCGGTAAAATCTGTAGGCGCTGTGATTTGATTTTTCCCAATCGAAAGCAGCACTAAATCTACGGAAGTTAACCACATTATTCTTTCGTAGCGGTCGAAACTTGTGATGATTAATCGGGCACTTTCCGAAACGGAATCCAATGTGAAATCAATTTCTGGTGATATTCCAAAATGACGACCGGCATAATTGCTATAATCGAAAACTTCCTTTTGAATGGTCTTAGTGGTTTCGTCAATTAATTCCACATGGATCAAACCGTCTTCTCCTGGACTGACGATTGCTTCTGGTCGTACAGGTGATATGACTTTGGAATACATCCCTAAATTATTAATTCGAAAAAATGCAAGAGGTGGAGTTGGTGAAGGTGTTATGGAAGGAGTTCTGGAAGGTCTGCGTGTTAAGGTCGGGTAAGGAGTTCTGGTGGGGACAAGAGTTTTCGTAGGGGTAAAAAAAACTGTTGGGGTTTGGCTTTCAGCCAGTGTGTTTTCAATCGTTGGAGTAAATGTTGAGATTGGAAGATCTGTATTCATAATGATGGGAGTGGCAATTTGATTAGTTTTACCAACCGTAAAAGTAGCACTCTGGTTGATTTCAACGGTTTTTGTTGTGGTTGGTGTGATCGTCATTTCTTCTTCTGTTGCTTGCGGATTGGCATTTTCAGAATTTTCAGTGTTGGTAAAGGTGGTAAGCATAAGCGTTGGTGAGGGTGTCATAAGTTCTGTTATGGTCGAAGTAAAATTTGCGGATTGACAGCTTATCAGCAAGATGACAAAAACCACAAAAAAGAATGGAGTTATTATGTTTCGTTTAATTATTGGAAATTTTGATTGGGTCATTTACTTATCTAAATTGGGGATTACTTCCTGGACAAATTTTCTCATAGATCGTTCCCTTTCAGATTGGGAATTCGCTGAGAATTCAATAATCGCATAATTCATTCCCATTATTTTATAACAATTAAGATCTTTGATGATCTTTTCGCTATTTCCACTCAAGTTAGAAATTGAGCTTTCCTTTGGGTTAAAGTCCAAAATGAAGCGGATCGATATTGTAAACGGACGATTTTGGATTAGAGGTTGAACCTGGTCTAATTTCGCTTTTATTATTTCAGGAGTACTCGCATTTGGATGCCAACCGTCAGCAAGAAATACGGCTCTCTTTAATGCGGGCATCGAATTTCCAGCAATCCATAATGGTGGTCCACCCGCCTGAATGGGTGTTGGTGAAAATGTCATCTCTTCAAATTGATAAAATTGCCCTTTAAAACTAGCTTTTGTTTGTCCACGCCATAGTGTTCGTAATACACGGACAGCTTCCGTCATTCTTTGTCCACGATTAGAAAAATTTGATCCAAGATTTTTGTATTCCCCTTCAGACCAACCAATTCCCGTCGCAATCATTATCCGCCCACCTGAAAGAACATCAATGGTTGCAATTGATTTTGCAATTTCCATCGGATTTCTTTGGGGAAGAACCAATGAAGACAAACCTAATTTAATCGTTCTCGTTTGAGCAGCCAAATAAGCCATACTCGAGATTGACTCGAAAATGTGACTGAAACCTTTTGACTCTGATGATGGTAACGCAATATGATCGGTAAGCCAGGCAGAATCGAATCCCAGGCTTTCGGCAGCATTAATTGTATCGATCAAAGAAAGACGAGTTGCAGTTTGACCAAAGTTAGGAAGAATGATTCCAAATTTCATCAAACTTCTTGTTTGTGGTTTGCATAGGTTCTTATCGCGTTATCGAGAGAGTTCAAGGTCAATGGTTTTGATAAAAATCCATTAGCACCTGCTTCAATTGCTCGTATACCTTCAATATCCGACTCTGCGGCAGACAAAATTAATATGGGTATTGTAGAAATTTGTTGATAATTCCGGATTTGGCTGACAACCTCAAATCCGTTGTATTCTTGCATATTAATATCCACAAGTATCAAATCAGGGTTGCAAATAATTGCGTATTGGACCGCATCACCAGAGTTAGGACATAAAATAGGCTGATGACCAAGGATTTCAGCCTCTTTTTCCATCAGAGCCAGTGTTTGCATATCATCATCAATGAATAAGATTTTTGCCATAAATACCTTTAAAATCTATGCAACTTGTATACCATAAAACAAACGAAATCTTAAGTCGCACTAAATTGTTAACCTATTGATAAATATCTTTATATTTTGTTTGTAAGTATCGAATGTAGGGTTGTGCTTCAATTCGATTTCCGGTGATATTTTGAATTAATTCCTGCGGTTCGAACTTAGCCCCGTGTTGATGAATGTTTGAATGCAGCCAACTTAACAGTTCCACAAAATCACCATTACAAATTTTATCATCTAAATCAGCCATATCCTCGTGCATTTTTTCCCACAATTGCGCAGAAATTAAGTTTCCGACAGCATAAGTTGGAAAATAACCAATTAATCCGGCAGACCAATGAACATCCTGTAAAACACCGAGTGTATCGTTGGGCGGGATAATTCCCATATAATCTTTCATGTATTCATTCCAGGCATCTGGTAAATGTTCAACCTTAAGTCTTCCTTCGATTAAATCTACTTCTAATTCAAATCTTAGCATTATATGAAGGTTATAAGTTGCTTCATCAGCTTCAGTACGGATGAACGAAGGTTCTACTTTATTAATTGCCTTGTAAAAAGATTCCAGATCAATATTCGATAATTGCTCAGGGAAGAGCGACTTAAATTTTGGATAGAAATATAACCAGAATTGGCGGGAACGCCCAATTAGATTTTCCCACATTCTGGATTGTGATTCGTGGAATGCCATTGAAGCCGCATTACTTAATGGTGTTCGACGTAGGGCCGGACTAAATCCCAGTTCATATAAGGCATGACCTGTTTCATGAACGGTACTAAAGAATGCGGATGTAGGGATTGTCTCAGATATATTCGTTGTGATTCTGACATCTTTTTGACCAAATGTTGTGGTAAACGGATGTTCGGTTGTATCCAGACGGCTTCGTTTCCAATCTAAGCCTAATGCTCGAGCAACATCGATCCCAAATTGCCATTGTTTCGAAGGATCATATTTTCTTTTTAAAAAGGAATCGTCTATTTGTTTACTTTTACTGATCGATTTAATTAATTCAACCTGTTGTGGCCGAATTTCTGAAAAGATTGTTTTAACATCAGAGGTGAGCATACCAGGTTCATAATCGTCCAGCAGGGGATCATAAATATTTTCAAAAGGTTTGAAACATTCAGCTTTTTGTTTGGTTAATTCAATAATCTTTTCCAGGTATGGTTGAAAAGAATTAAAATCATTATTTGTCTTAGCTTTGACCCATGCATTATGAGCCATCGTAGTAGTTTGTGAAAGCTCAACCAAAAGATTTACAGGTATCTTTGTTTCTTTATTAAAATTGCGTTGTGTAACTTTTACCAACCGGGCTTCGTTTGAGTTGGGATCCAAATCGATCGATTCAGATTGTAAATCCATTAATAGTTTCCCAACCTCATCCGAAACAAAAAGATTGTGAGAAATTTCAAGGATGGTAGCAATTTGCTCCCCTCTTTCTTCATCTCCATCATCCGGCATATACACTTGTTGATCCCAATCCAATACATTGGCTGCATACCGCAAATCAGCAATTTTACTCAAAATCTTCTTGAGTTCATTCAGTTTCTCAATCATAAGCTTCCTTTCAATCTTAAGGAGGTTTTTAATCCCCTTAAAGATTTTACTCTAATTGTTCACTTGTTAGGGGTGGATGTGTAAGGACGAAGAGTATTCAGAAAGATTTATTATGTTAAAATTCGATCGATGAAAAAAATACTTGAATTAAATCCAAGAATGTTTCGATCTGAACCGATGGTGCGTTGTAAATTGCATGAATGTAAAGGCGCTTGTTGTCTGTATGGTGTCTGGACAAGCATTAATGAGAAAGATTTAATTCAACAATACGCGAAAGAAATAAAGCCATATCTACTCAGGGATTATCAGGATTCAAAACTATGGTTTGAAGATGCAATTGAAGATGACGAATTTATTGAAGGTGGATTTGTAATTCACACTAAAGTTCTGAGAGATCGAAACCATTATGGAGAAAGTGCATGCGTTTTTTTGGGCAAAGACTCTAAATGCGTATTACAGGTTGTTGGTTTGGAAATTGGTCAACATCACTGGTTTTTGAAACCGTTTTACTGCATATTGCATCCTTTGGATCTGGATGAAAAGGGGAGAATAACTTTAGATGAAACAAAAATAATCTTGGAAGAAGAAGGAAGTTGTCTGCGCAAATCCGAAATTGAGATACCGCTTTTAAAGACCTTTGAGGAAGAATTGCGATTTATCCTAGGTAATAAAAGCTACCAGGATTTATTAGATAAAAATATTATTTAAGCAACCTAAACAATTGAGGCTTTTCTAAAGACGATTAACAATGAATTTTCAGGTCAAATTAATTAATTTGCCAGGCAGCCTGCATTTCAGAAATATTTTCCGTATTCGTCAAATTGGTTTGTTGGGTTCCATCAATATTCATAATGTAGATTTCCTGGTTACCGTCTCGGTTTGAATTAAATAGAATCCATTGTGAATCGGATGACCAGGCTGGGTAAGCATCGAAAGTGGTATTCGTCAACCTTTTGATTTCCAACCCAAAGGATGAAGTCCGGTCGAGATAAATGTCCTGTGTCCTACCTTCCATTCTGGTGTAGGCAATCCATTCACCATTTGGGCTCCAGGCTGGGTCGTCAAAATATTTGAGCCTTCCAAAATCCATCGTTTGCTCTGTATCGATGAAATCGTTTTTAGGATCACGTATCCACAGGTATCTTGCATTGGAGGCTGATAAAACATAAACAAGTTTGTCCATCCTGGGAGACCACTCTGCAGAAAACTCTTGTTTGTCTGTGCTAATGCGTTTTAGTTCTGTGCCATTTGGGTGCACGACCATTAATTGTAAAACGCCATCTGCCCGATTATTTGTGGTAAATACAATCCACTGACCATCTGGTGACCAGGCAGCATTTGTTTCATCACCAGGGATTGTCAAAATGTTCGTTTGATTTTTACCGTCCGGATCCATGGTCCACAAATCCAGTTTGTTGGTTGTGTCACCACTTTCTGCTGAATAAACAATCCGTTTTCCATCCGGAGACCAGGCTGGATAAAATTTGTTTCCAGGATTAGTAGTGATTTGGGTCTTGTCTCCAGCCACCAATTTGCCTTCCGGATCCAAATATACTTTCATGGTCCAAACCTGAAAAGTGGTTCCATCGGCTTCATTACTAATATAAGCGACTAAGCCACCACGACCGATAACTTCCAAAGCTGATGTTGGCGTTACAGTTGGCAGATCGGTTGGAGTGAGACTGGGTTGAATGGTGGCAGTATTAGTGGTTTCTGGAAGTTGAGTGTCTGTTGGTTTTAAAGTCTCCGTTGGTATTAATTGAGGAGTATTGGTTAGAACCATGACTAATGGTAAATTAGTTGCTGTTTTCATCGGATTATTATTCTTTAGGAGATTCATAACAAAAATTGCACCAATGATCAAGATTGCAGCAATGATAATCAAAGCTACCGGTAAGATCCATTTTTTGGATTTTGTTGTTGGTAATGGCTGTGACAATGGCTGAGATGGAATTGGTGTGTAAGCAGGCGGTGGTGGGGGTGGCGGAGGTTGATAGGGTGGTGGTTGGGATGGGGGCTGTTGTGATATTGGTTGATATCCAGGCTGCGAGGGAGGTCGTGAAATTGGTTGAGATGGGATTTGAGCGCCAGCAACTTTTGTTGATTCCGGATATTGGATATTTGGTGGTACGATTTGTACTGGTTTAGTGGGTCGTACCTGGGTGGCATCACCATAAGATCCGATGGAAGCACCTAAGGCTTCCACAAATTCAATTACACTACCAAATCGATCTTCAGGTTTAACGGATAGTGCTCGTTCAATAGCTGCTTGTACATGTAAGGGAACTTCTGGATTGATCTCACTAGCTGGTACTAATACCTTTTGGCCGAGAAGACGCTCCACTGAATCTACTGGTTTTTGATTTGTTAGCAGGTTGTAGAGCATGGCTGCAAAACTATATTGATCTGAATAAGGACCTGTTCTGGCAGTACCATATTGTTCCGGTGGTGAATAACCGGGGGTTAATCCACGAGCACCAGTAGATGTTTCTTGCGAGGCATCAGATGATTTTGCTATCCCAAAATCTACCAGCATCACCTCACCACGTGGTGTAATCTTTATATTTGCAGGTTTAATATCTCTGTGAAACACTGGAGGATTCTGTGAGTGTAAATATTGAAGTGCGTTTCCGAGTTGTCTGGCCCAATACAGCACCTTATCTACAGATTGCATACCATCTCGTTGGACGATTGTTCCGAGGTCGTCACCAGGAACATAATCCATTACAAGAAATTGACTTTCATCAATCACAAAGTAGTCGCTAACTCTAGGGAGATTGGAATGTCGAAGGCTTGCGAGGAGTCTGGCTTCATGAAGGAATTGTTCACGTCCTTCAGTTCTGGGATTTTGATTGACTTTAACTGCCACATTTGTCTGAAGAACAGTATCTTGTGCCAGATAAACAGCTCCCATCCCACCTTTGCCGAGTTTTTCCAGAATACGGTAACGATCACGCAAGAAAGTATTATGTTCCAAATCCATTGGGAAAAATCTCCTCGTGAAGTAAAAAAAAGATAAGATTAGTTTATGACATATAGAGGCAATTTGCAAATAAGAATAAGATTGGTTTTGAGTAGTTCTTATAAATAATTGTAAAAAATAAATTATAAGGTTGACGACATTATTTGACCGTGATAGAATAACCGTCGTTATTCGGGCGCGTAGCTCAATGGTAGAGCAGTGGCCTTTTAAGCCATTGGTTCAGGGTTCGAGCCCCTGCGCGCTCACAACGTCAAGAAAATTGCAATCTTGTTCAATCCAAATGTTTTGTAAAGGCCTGCGAAAACGCAGGTTTTTGTTTTAAATAACTCAGAACTCTGACTCATCAAATTTGATTTACTAATCTTTGTTCTTTACAGGAATTATTAGTTTTTGAAGGTATTTGATACATGAATGGAAAATTCCGGTTTGTAGAGCATGATCTCATCAAGCGTTAAATTGGTCGATCTTGTTTGGGATTCTAGAATTAATTTTTCAACTTGATCAAAAAGGTTATAGAGCAAAAACACCGGATCCTTTTTACTTATTCCGATTGATATCCTTGATAAGACAAAGAATATTTAAATAAATCTTTGTCTACTCCATTTAGTTTTATGTAATGAGGCCTAAAAAATGGTTACATTTTACCTGGGTGGATAAAAATTTACTTGAAAATCAATTTTCGATATAATGATTAATAATGAGTTTTCTTAATCAGAAGACTTACAAATTTTTATATATCTTCTTTATCTCTGCCATGTGCATACAAATATCAAGAATTCCTTTTTGATCGAATTAGGTCGCTGTAAGCTAAGCAGGTTGCCATTGATAACGTGGTGAGGTTTTTGATTGAAAAAAGAATCCTCTGAATGTTTTTTAAAAAAATGAATAATATTAATATCATTTATCTGGAGGGATTTCGATGTTCATGGGATTAATCAGAAATAATTTATTAAAAATAATTAACCCACAACTCCGATTGTTAGTGGTTTTATTACTTGTAGTCTCCGCGCTTTCATTTCAAGTCCAATTAGTCCGTGCCGATGACTATATTGTCGAATTTCAAGATGGATTAAATGGCTATGGTGGCACACTGGATACATTTATTTGGGCAAGTGAACCTGATGTGGATCATAGTAATAGCATCACAATCGTCCAGGAAGAGTTTCCTGGTGATGAACTAAGGTCGCTTTTACGTTTCGAATTGTCATCTATTCCTGCAGACGCAACAATTACTTCTGCTGAACTTCAATTTTATGTCAGCGAAGAAGGAGAGGGATTTGACATGCATCGCATGTTGGTATCCTGGAATGAAACCGATACATACCATTCCATTGGAGACAGGCAATTTTATCCCGATAATGTTGATGCTGAAGGAACAGTCGCTGCAAGTTGGCCTGGTGCAATTGGGTATACCGGGATAATTACTATACCTGTAATTACTTCGACAATTCAGGGTTGGATCGATGGCACGTTATCCAATAACGGTTGGCTGATGATTGCAAGCGATCCAGGGGACGGTCAGGAAATATATTCAAGCGAATATACTACCACGACTGACCGACCCAAATTGACGGTTGGGTATTCTCTCAACGAAAGCCCAACAGACATAACCCTTTCCAGCAGCACCGTTGCGGAAAATTCAGCCATCAATACAGTGGTTGGCACACTTTCTAGCAGCGACCCGGATACTGGTGACATCTTCATCTACACTCTTGTGGATGGTACGGGTGGCACGGATAACGATTCTTTCAACATAATATCGGGCAATAGCCTGGTAACCTTAGCGGTTTTTGACTTTGAGACCAAGCCTAGCTACTCGATTCGAATCCGCACCACCGATCAGGGTGGTCTCTATTATGAGGAAGCTTTCACCATCACTGTTTCGGATGAGAACGAAAGCCCAACAGACATCACACTTTCCAGCAGCACGGTTGCGGAAAACTCGGCAATCAACACGGTGGTCGGCATACTGTCGAGCAGTGATCCGGATGCTGATAACACCTTTTCCTACCGTTTAGTAGACGGATCAGGTGGCGCAGACAATGGATCTTTTAACATAATAACGGGCACCAGCCTGATTACCTTAGCTGTCTTTGACTTTGAGACCAAGCCTAGCTACTTGGTTCGAATCCGCACTACCGATCAGGGTGGCCTCTTCTTTGAAAAAGAATTTACCCTCACTGTCTCGGATGTGAATGATGCACCGATCATCACTGGCCAGGTTACGCTTTCAACGCCGAAAAACGCATCACTGGAAATTTCGCTAGCTGACTTGACCGTCATGGATCAAGATGACACATATCCAACCGGTTTCACACTGACGGTTCTTGCGGGCATAAACTACACATTGATTGGCAATACAATCACACCATCAACGGATTTTATTGGAACTTTGACAATCCCAGTAAAAGTCAACGACGGCTTGGTGGATAGTAACACCTTCAATCTGAGTGTTAATGTCACCAATTTACGAGCACTAACCATAACCAATATCTACGGGCAAACTGTCACACTTCAGGCTTTTTTTGACCCTGCAATTATCAACAAAACGATAAATTTCACACTAAATAGTGCGGTAGCCTGTTCGGGAACAACGAACAGCAATGGAAGAGCCATCTGTAATACTACATTGTTAGCAGATGTTGGTACCTATCCAACAGGTGTAGGGGCAGTTTTTCTCGGTGATGCTGATTACCCCCCAAGCAGCGCCACTGCTCAATTAATTGTCCTTCCTAGAGATCTGACCGTCACTGCAAATAGTGGTCAATACAAATTGTTTGGTTCTCCCGATCCGGTTTTTACATACACCTTTTCACCAAATAATCTACCGATCGAATTTAGCGGGTTGTTAAGTCGGGTCTCGGGAGAAGCAATTGGTGACTACAACATTACCGTAGGATCTCTATCAGCAGGACCTAATTACGAAATCAGTTTCAATTCCGATAAATTCTCAATCATTGGTTACAAAATCTTTCTACCACTGGTTCTCAAGTAAGACTTATTTTAAATCCAAACTCCCAGGTTGACCCAAACCGGGCAACCCGGGAGTTGTATGGTTCTGATGCTTTTTCGTATTATCGGGAAATTTAAGTGTAATTGTCTGTAATTTTTTTTACTGACAAACTCAATCAATTCTTTTGATTGAGTTTTCTTCAAAATAAAAATTTCAAATAATCTTTGATTTGTTCTTTAAGAATTTGGGTGCACTTTGATCAAATGAAAGAAATTTTCTGTTATCTGGTACTTAATAATAGAAATTAATTAAAAAATGATATGATTTGAGAGTAAGTTTTAGGATAAGTCCAGATATTTAGAAATAATTGTGCAACAATGCCAAAACAAAAACTTCCTTTGACCAAAAAGCAAGAAGACCGCCAATACCTGTTTATTATCATAGGTTTTTTAATTATCGTTGGAAGTCTGGTCATTTTTCTAGTATATGGGGTTAATGCATTGATCCTTGCTGTACCGATATTAGTCGGAGGGGCATTAATCCTGACATTGCCTTTTGTGCTATTAAGTGGACTTGAATGGCTGGTAAAGAAATTGAAAGATAGAAACCAGGACTTGTAATTTTTGAGAAAAATAATTTTAAAGAACACCGATTTTTCGAGCAAATTTTAATTTTTCAAAATCGTATATTCAAACTCAATATCTTTTATAAAATCATGACTGTTTTGAAGTTTGAAAAATCCCTTCTAATCCAACAACAAAGGAAGGGGGAGGACGATTTTTCTCCAGGCACAATCAATTGAAATATCGTAATTCAGTTAAATTGGATAAGCGCAATATTCCAGTTAATTAACGCTTTACCGATGCGGAAGATTCACTTCGCAACTTTCTTAACCGGAATTCTAGATTATTGTGGTTTATTTTTCTTGAAAATCTCATTGAATGGTTTATCTACAATTTGATTAATATAAGGTAGTTTAACCAAACCATCCATGAACACTAAAACACTTATGGAAGCCGTATCTATTGAGATTTTATGAAACTGATTGATGGGAATGCCAAGATAAAATGCCACAATCAAACGAATCGAATCGGAGTGACTGAAACACAAGATGATTTCATCCTTTGAGTGATTGGTATAGATGCTTTCAATTGCCTGTGATAGCCGAATTTGAGCTTCGACAAAAGATTCTCCACCAGGGAACCTCATTTTCTCTGGTTCATTTTGAACAGTTTTCCATAATTTGAGTCTTCTTAATTGTTTTATCGACTTTCCCTGCCACTCCCCAAAGTCTATTTCCTGTAGAGCGTCGTTTGTGATAATTGGCACTGAAATTTCCAACGATAGTGGAAGTGCTGTTTCAAATGCGCGTTCTAAGGGGCTGCTATAGATAGCGCTTATGGGAATTTCCTTAAGCACTGAGGCAATAGCTTTTGCCTGATTTTCTCCACTTTTATTGAGATGTACACCCGGGATTCTACCCACGAGCTTTTTCCCGACCCAATCATTTAGTCCGTGGCGAATTAGAAGAATCGTTGTCATGTTTGGATTCCTTTGCTTTTTTTATTAATCCTTCAGCTTGTTCTTTGCGCCACCTTTCAAGCCGATTTGCGATTTGACTCTCATATCCCTGGTCGGAGGGGTTATAGAATTGCTTTCCTACCAGGTGATTTGGGAGATATTGCTGTGGGATAAAATGTCCCTGAAAACTATGTGGATAAAGGTAACCCTTACCGTGACCAAATCCTTTTGCATCCCGATTACTATCCATCAAGTGAATGGGAACTTGCCCCATCCCCTCTTCTTCCATCAATTGTTTGACTTTAAAATAAGCACCAGCTGAATTTGATTTCGGCGCAGTTGCCAGATAGAGTGTTGCTTCCACGATGGGGTAGATACCTTCAGGAAGACCAATATATTCATAATTTGTAGCTGCTGCGCTCGCAATCACCATGGCTTGAGGGTCTGCCAAGCCGATATCTTCACTCGCTAACACAATTAATCTGCGTAAGATAAAACGAGGATCTTCTCCAGCTGATAACATTTTTGTTAACCAGTATAAAGCCGCATCCGGGTCTGATCCACGTACGGATTTTATAAAAGCAGAGATGGTGTCATAATGGACATCTCCGTTTTTGTCATACAAGATAGCTCTCTTTTGAATGGATTCTTGAGCATCCAACAACGTAATATGAATTTTGCCACTCTTATCAGGTGTGGTTGTTTCAACCGCCAATTCCACAGCATTCAATAAATTTCTCGCGTCGCCGCCACTTACCCTGAGTAAATGCGCTTTTGCATTCGCATCCAGCTCAATGTCTCTGTTACCATATCCGTATTCCTTATTTGTGATGGCGCGTTCAATGATCGTTTCCAATTGTATTTCTGTTAATGGTTCCAGTTGAAATACTCTGGATCTGGATACCAGTGCAGGAATTACATCAAAGTAAGGGTTTTCTGTCGTTGCTCCAATCAATGTCAACATACCACTTTCAACTTGTGGTAAAAGTGCATCCTGTTGAGCTTTATTCCAGCGATGCACTTCATCAATAAATAGAATCGTACGTTGCTGATACAATCGCCTTCGCTCTTCCGCTTCGGCAATAACCCTTCTCAGCTCTGATACCCCTGCTAGTACTGCTGAAATTGTTTCAAAGTGTGCTTTGGTATTCAATGCAATCAACTGGGCGAGCGTTGTTTTTCCGGTTCCTGGAGGGCCAGTGAAAATAATTGATGAAAATAAACGATCTGCCTGAATAGCTCTTCTTAAAATTTTCCCCTCTCCAATGATATGCTCCTGACCGATAAAATCATCAAATGTCCGAGGTCGCATTCTTGCAGCAAGTGGAGCTTCTTGCTCCATTCGGCTCTTCATTGCATGATCAAAAAGATCCGTCATTTAAACAAACTTCTCCTTAATACAAATAGCGAGTCTCAAATTTTAATTCTTTGAGTAAATCCACTGATCCAGTCATCAATTCTTATTAATTATACGAGGTTTTTTGAAACTATGTTCTACACTTAAATCATACAATGTGAAAATTGTGAAATTAAGGTTGGATTTGAGATTTGCTTTGGATTGTAATTATTATTTTACTTTTGGTCAGAATTACATGTTTGAGAAGGTATTGATATCTCATTTGACTTTTCTACATTTTTTATTCGCTTTTCAATTAATGGCCATTCATTTTAGGAAATTACAAGTACTGGATTTTGTCTATATCAATATTTTTAATTATTTTTGAAATGTTGTTGATTTTCATCCGACAATATGAATTCGGTGTCCGAAAATAATGAAAATTTCCAGACCCGAAATGTTAGCCGATATTTGTATTTCGAACCCGGCGCTTCAATTCTCCAACTTAGTGAATTAACAATGTTAAAAAAACCTGGTTTAATCCGATTTATTCCAAGGTTTAAATTTTAGCAAATCTTGGGGGTCAAACCAGGTTCCTGAAAACTGAATTGCTCGGTCGTCAATGGTCAAAAAAGCTTTTGGTTTTTCGTTAACAAATTCCACTTCAGGAAAACCATTTTTGTTCATCCAGGTCCTCATGGCATCGATTCCGCCAGGTTGGTTGCTGCGTGAACTAAATACAACGACCTTAAAAAAATCTTTGGCATTGGTCACAAACTCAACAGATCCGGGTGTTGGTTCATCATCAATTATTGCTGCCCCTTTCCAGCCATTTCGGTACCAATGAAGAACCCCATCGAAATCCAAACAGAGTATCGGCTTATATGCTCTTTTCTTTTTGATGGATGTCAATTTGCCCTCATTTCATGTAAAAATAAAAGTCTACGATTCATATCTGGTTTCGTTGATAAACGCCCAACAAATTATATCTATTTTTTTTACTGATTGGTCATAGATCGAATTTTTGTAATCGAAATTGCTGAAAATTGCCTCTTTTTTCTGATCGAAGATTCGATAGTCAGATATAAAAGCATTCGTGTGAAGTGAAATGCCAACATTTTGAGCTTCGATAATTCTTAAGTCTTGAACAAATCCAAATATATGAATTTCAGATATACCATCTGGAACAAGAGCATTACGAAAGTCTAGTTTTAGATCGCCAATGAATAACCACATTTCCTGGGATTGAACATTCCACTGCCCATCCTTATAAATTTCTCCAAGAAATCGAATAGTTGATTCCTTTGACTGGGAATTAATTTTTGGCTTGAAAATCATGAATAAACCCAATAAAACCAGCAACAATGGAAAGATGAATTTCCAAATATCAATCCCAGTTATTTGCCTGAAAATTGATAAGACACCTAATGTGACCAGGAAAATTCCCAGGATGTTCGGAAAATTCTTTTTCATGATTACCTCCGTCAGAAATTCGAACTCGTTTATATATACGAAAAAATTTGGTTATAGTTGCGTTCCAGACTTCTTACTCATAAAACGAATCATTTTGTCAAAAGGTAATTGAGAAAAAAGAATTGCAATCATGACAAAGAAACAACCCAGGAGTTGAATGGGTGTAAACCGTTCGTGAAGAAAAATGAATCCGAAAAGCGCTGCAAATACTGCTTCCATGCTTAGAATTAAAGCTGCATCTGTTGATGGTGCATTTTCTTGCCCTACACCTTGCAAGGTAAAGCCAATTGCAACCGAGAACACACCATTGTATACAATTGCTAACCATAAATCCGGAATCATGAGTAATGATTGGGGGTCAAACATTAATCCAAATATCAAATTAAAGAACGCACTTGCCAAGAACTGCCCAACAGCAAAATGTAGGGGATTAAGTTGTCTGACAGATATTCCAACCACAATGACGTGCATTGCCCAAAGGATTGCACCAAGAAATTCCAAAAGATCACCAGGAACAAATTTAATGACCCCACCTGTGCTTAATAAAAGCATGCCAACAATTGCCAGTGAGGCTGATATCCAGATCACCCAGTGTTGTTTTTGTTTCCAAAAAACGTAAAGAAAAATTGGTACAATAACAACATATAACCCTGTGATAAAACCAGCATTTCCAGCTGATGTTGTTTGCATTCCTGCTTGTTGAAGTGCCCCTGCTGAAAATAATAGTAATCCAGCGATGATTACATTTCTTAATTGTTTTTTGGGAATTTCCAAACGGAATTTAATCAATGGAAAAAGTAATAATGCACCAATTAAAAAACGACATCCGTTAAAAAGGAAAACATTGGTACTAGGCGCTGCAATTCTCTGGGCGATGAACCCACTTCCCCATACTGCTGCAGTGAAGAGTAATATTAAATCAGATTGAAGCCTGGAGAGAGGTTTTTTGGAGATAGACATTTTAATATTCCATAATTAATTAAGTAAAAATTTCAAATAATGGTAAGGACTGAATGTTTATTTTAATATTTGTGTTATAAAAAAGGTTATTATAACCTCTACAAATTATGGTTAACTAAATACTTGCATTGATTTGAATAAAAGTTTCAATTTAACCCTCACAAATATGGTCGGGCAATACTTTATTAAAGCAAGCGAAGGAGTTCCAGTATGGAAGAAAAACCTTTTTGGAAACAAAAACAGATCGATGATTTTACCAAAGAGGAATGGGAATCGATTTGTGATGGATGTGGTAAATGTTGCCTGTTTCGATTACAAGGATTGGAAAAAGATTGCTTTTATACAACCAACGTCATCTGCAAGTTGTTTATTGAATCAACCTGTCGTTGTAGTGATTACCTGAATAGAGAAAAGTTAGTCCCGACGTGTTTGGTTTTAACCCCTCAACTGATTAGAAAATTGGATTGGATGCCAGAAACATGCGCTTATCGGTTATTAGCACAGGGTAAAGATCTTGCCTGGTGGCACCCTTTGGTAAGTGGTGATCCGGATTCAGTGAAAAAGGCAGGAGTTTCCGTTCGAGGGAAAATAGAATTCGAACAAGACATTGATATGGAAGATTTAGAAGATCATGTGGTTGATTGGTTTGATCAACCCTGGATGTTATATTAATTTATTAATGAACATTGATCTGGATTTTTATTGTAGGTTTAAATTTTTAAAATGCTTATTAATTCAGACAGTGATTGAATTTCAATTGAGGGTTGAAAGTAATTCTTAAAACTGGATTGATCGGGTTTTGATCGACGAGAGATCCATGCTGTTTGCATACCTACATCTTTTGCGCCTTTAATATCCATACTCAGCGTATCTCCAACCATGAGTGCCTGTTCCGGAACAATCGAAAAGTGTTGAATTGCCGGGATGAAAATGGATGGGTGGGGTTTTCGAATTCCTAATTCTGCGGAGATTAAAATTTGTTCAAAAAAGTCTGTCAGTTTATGTTGTTTTAAGAGCGCAAACACATCATCGCTATCGCTGGCATTTGAAATCAAACCCATCCGATAACCATTATTTTTTAACCAATTCAGTAATTCCCAGGCATCAGGTTCAATTTTCCAGTGTGCTTGAGAAACTGCATACATTTTCTGTAAAGTTTTTCTTATAATTTCAGGCGATATATTACGATAACCATGGTAAGCAAGTGTGTCAATCAATACATTGGTAGTTGAATATTCAACTAATGTTTCAATGCGATTCCCATAATAATTTTGCATTCGTTTTATAAAATCTTGCAAGAATTGATCAGGTTCAACATGAATTTCATATTTTGAAAGACACTTCCATAAAGCTTTTGAGGATTGATGCAATACATCATCCCAATCACCGTTAAAATATATCAATGTGTCGCCCAGATCAAACAAAACGACTTTAATTTTATCAACCAGTAACATAAATATTGAATAAAACCTTTGCCTTTCAAATATTAGTATTAATAACCCTCAATCCAGTTAAAAAGGTTCAAAAGTGAAGAATCTTCAATATATCGCCTTAAATTTTCCTGGAAAAGTTTTACAGCACGTTCATTATATTTCAAGCTTATGCCTGCAATATGGGGTGAAATAATTAAATTTGGTGTATCCCAGATAGGGCTATCTTTTGATAGGGGCTCTTGTTCGAAAACATCGATAAATGCGCCGGCAATCTTTTTTTCTTGAAGAGCAGATTTTAATGCAGAAAGTTTGATAATTCCACCTCGGCTTACATCAACCAGGTACGCTGTAGGTTTCATTGAGGCAAACTCTTCCTCCGCAATAATGTGTTGAGTATCTCTGGTTTTAGGTAACGTATTCACAATAAAATCACATTCTTTTACCATTGAACAAATTGCTTGTACCGGATATAAACGTGTAAATAAATCCCCTTTGGGATCACCAATACCTTCTTGAACATACCCTTGATCTTCTGGTTTCATGACATTTCTCTTAAGTGCTAATATTTTTACACCTAAAGGCTGTGTAATACGAGCAATTTCTCTTCCGATACTGCCATAGCCAATCAATCCAATCGTGCTACCCCTTAATTCCCTGGGCACCAAACGGGCAAAACGATCGGGGGGCCATTCGTGAAACCTTTGGTTATGAACAAGAGCTGGCATTTTGTGACAGAGAGCAAGCATTGCCATCAAAACGAATTCTGCAACTTGAGGAGCTGCTGCCCCACTCAGAGTTGTCAATAGGATTTCTTTCTTTTGAACAATTGGCTCATCAAGGGCAAAATCGATCCCTGCATAATTAAATTGAATCCAGCGAATATTGGGTGCCTTTTCTGGTGATGGGATAATTTTTTCAGTAATTAAGACTTCCGTCCGATACCAAATTTCATCACTAATTTCACTGGCACTTCGGGCCGGAATTACAGAAATATTTACTCTTTTACTAACGGCACCTAAATGTTGAATTAATTCATCTGGTAAAGCAAAAGAAATTAATACCTCAATTATTTTTTCTGATTCATTTTTCATTTCAAATATATTCCATCTGGGTCCAAATCCTCTCTAAGGATTTTAAGTTCTTCCTCAGAAGGAGGAATTGTATATTTTAATTCACTGGCAATTTTAACGTTCCATCCTGTGTTTTCTCTAACCTGTTCAGTTGTGGCACCCGGATGCAAAGCGGTTAAAATGAGTTCTCCAGATTGGTCTGGTTCAAGAATGCCAAGATTAGTCACTACACCTTGGGTTCCTTTACCTCTTGCTCCTGTATTTTTTCTCTCATTTCCGCCATTTAGAAATCCTGCGGATGTAATAAAATCAACTTTTTCAGGAAACCTTCGTTTCTGGTGTGGGGTAATAATATAACAACGGTTTGCCCATCCTGCAATCTCCATGGATCCGCCGGAACCAGGCAGTCGGGTTTTTGGTTTTTCATATTCTCCAATAACAGTGGCATTAATGTTACCGAACTTATCTATTTGAGCGCCACCAAGAAATCCAACATCCACATTACCACGTTGTAAATAAAAACTAAAAATGTCATACATACTGCATACTGCTGTTGCGCCACTTACAAGGGAAGGGTCACCTATCGAAAGTGGTAATCGGGATGGCCTGGCACCAATCACTCCTGCTTCATAAATCATCACCAAATTTGGTGCGTGGGTACGGTGAGCAAGATTGCAAGCCAAGTTCGGGAGTCCAACACCAACAAATACCACATCTCCATCTCTCAAGAGACGCGCTGCATTAATCGTCATTAATTCGGATTTACTATAATTCATTAATAATCTCCATAATTAATTTTCGAGCTATAACGCGGTCTTACTTTCAATCGATTGTGTACATTTTTGCCTAACTTTTGCCAATATTCTTGACGGTCTTTAACGCCAAAGACCCATTCATCCAACCATTTTGTAATCGATTCTTCCGATTCACTGATTTCATCCCATTTCAAATAAAATGGATTATCCCGGTCATAATAACCTTGCGTATAGGAGGGATGAGCTGCGAAGGGAACATGGCACACAGCATCTACAATGATGGATGGGATGATCGTCCGGTTTGGGTCACTACGTATAATTTCTTCTTCAACGATTTCCTCGGCAGTAATAATTACATGTTTCGATGCAAAAGCAGCTTCCTTTTGTTCTCCTAATATCCCCCAAATTTGAGAATTTCCAAACTTGTCTGCTCTTTGAACATGGACGATGGCCACATCTGGTGTAAGTGCTGGAACAACGATTACATCTTTACCTGTATATGGATCGGTGATCCTGCGGTAGTTTGAATTAGCCCTTTCAAGGCTTGTTGCTGCAGTCTGATTCATTGGCATGAAGGGAAGACCGGCAGCACCAGCCTGGAGGCGAGAGATCATTCCAAAGTGAGAATATTCCTCCCATGTGATCTTCCCTGTTTCGATAGCTTCCCGAATGATCCGTAAAGAACCAACACCCGGATTCCCAATATATGAAAAAAT